>NZ_JBSFWT010000044.1:0-19597 GCF_053594975.1 Streptomyces sp. NPDC002537 | reverse complement strand
TGGTACCGGCTGGTCCGGCGTCAGCTGGGCAAGGGGCGCCGGACGTCCGGGATTCGCCAGGGCCTTCACCGACTGGCCGGACGTCGGCCGGTGAACGGGTGGCGCCGGCCGGCTGAACCCGCCGGTTGGTACCGGCTGGTCCGGCGTCAGCTGGGCAAGGGGCGCCGGACGTCCGGGATTCGCCAGGGCCTTCACCGACTGGCCGGACGTCGGCCGGTGAAGGGGCGGCGCCGGCCGACCGAACTCGCCGGTCGGTGCCGACCGGTCCGGCGTCAGCCGTGCAGGGCGACATCCACCATCAGCGCCCGGTGGTCGGTGTCCGCCAGGTCCAGGAACCGTGCCGACCTCGGCTCCACCGCGGCGCTCACCAGTACGTGGTCGATCTGCGCGCCCAGCGGCGGCGCGGTGAGCGCGGGCCACGTGGGGGTCCGTGCGTGCCCCGTCAGCGCCGCGGCGTCCCGCATCCCGGTGTCCAGCACCGAGCGGAACGCCGCGTGGTCCTGCGTGGCGTTGAAGTCCCCCGCGATGACCGTCGCCGTCGGCCCCCGCCCCGCGGCCACGGCGCGCAGCCGGGCCAACTCGCGGCGCCAGAGGTCCAGTTGGCCCGGCTCCGGCGGCATCGGATGGGCCACCTGGAACCGCAGCGGCACCCCCGCCACCCGTACGACCGCCCTCGGCATCGCCAGCGTGCCCCGTACCGCGCCGTCCGGCTCCAGCGGGAACCTGCTGAGGATCGCCGAGCCCACCGCCTGTCCGCCGCCGACGATCACCCGGTACGGATAGGCCGCGCGCACCTCCGCGCCCTCCAGGGCGACCCCGCACACCTCGGGCGCGCACTCCTGCACCGACACCAGGTCCGGCCGCTCCCGGCGCAGCGCCGCCAGCAGCCCCGGGGTGGCCCCGCCGAACTCCAGGTTCGCGGTGAGAATGCGCAGTTGGGCCCTGACCGGCCCCGGCGCGGGCGGCCGGGAGGCGTCGTACGGCCGTGACAGCAGCCCGACGGCCACGACGGCCGCCAGCCCCCAGACGCAGCCGACGACCCAGCGGGAACCCGCCGCCAGCAGCAGCGCCACCGCCGCGGGGGCGAGCAACCACGGGAGGAACGCCAGAAGTTGGGGAATCGGCGTCACGCCGTCCGTCCCCCAGATCCGGCACACCACTACCGCGCTCACGACGGCCAGCAGCGCGCCCGCGCCGATCCGTGCCCACCGCCGCCGCCCGCCCGGCATTCGCATTCCGGTCACGGCGCCTTTCCCTGTCGTCCGTGTCGCTTGACTTTCTTGTGACCCGCCCGCGGCCGGGCCGCTTGACGTCCTATGGCAAGCTAGACGCTGAAGGTGCCGCTCCGGCCGTATTGACGCGTTCATCGACGCGTCTTTTCCCGCCCGGCACCCGCGCTGTCCGTACGAGCGAGGAGGTGATCGGGATGACCAGTCGGAGTCCCGAGGGAAGTCCTCGCAACAGTCCGTCGGCCGCTCTTCACCGAGCGTAATCACAGCGCTTCGCTGATTCTCTTCCACGCCGACCGGTGACCGTACCGTTCCCGGTGCGTCCGCCGTACCGCTGTCGCGAGCCATTTCCCCTTTCCGGTGTTTCCGGCACACCCAGCCGTTGAATTCCCCGTTTCAGTACTTTTCCGCGCCACCGTGCCACCGCGCGGCCGCGCCATGACGCCATTTCGCCATGCCGTCATGCCCGGAGAGAGGTTTTCGCGCCATGACCAACACCACCCTCACCCCGCAGAAGCTCGCACCGCCGGGTCGCACCCGCCGATGGGGGCACCGCCCGGCCGAAGGCCGGGGGAGGAAGGCCGCCGAGCTGGAGGCCCGCACCCGCGCCGTCGGCGAGCGGCTCGCCCGCTTCAGCTCGCTGCCCGGCAACCAGGTCCTCCTGGAGGTGAGCGCCACCCGGCAGGGACTGCGGCACGACGAGGCGGCCGACCGCCTGGAGCGCCACGGCGCCAACGTCGTCGCCCACGAGCGTGCGCCCCGCTGGTACACCCAGCTCGTCAAGGCGTACGCCAACCCGTTCATCGCCGTCCTCGTCGTCCTGGACCTCGTCATGCTCTGGCAGTGGCTGCGGGTCGCCGACGAGGAGTCCTTCGACCCGGGCATCGCCATCCTCGGCGTGATGGTGCTGATCAGCGGCGCGCTGCGGTTCTGGCAGGAGTACCGCTCGGGCCGGTCGGCCGCCGCGCTGCGGGCCCTGGTCACCACGACCACCGCCGTGCAGCGCCGGGACGGCCGGGGTGACCGGCCCACCACCGTCGAGCTGCCCATGGACCAGGTCGTGCCCGGCGACATCGTGCGCCTCGCGGCGGGCGACCTCGTCCCCGCCGACCTCCGGCTGCTCGCCGCCAAGGACCTCATGGTCGCCCAGGCCGCGCTGTCCGGGGAGTCGCTGCCGGTCGCCAAGGCCGACACTCCCCCAGCTACCGCTGGGGGGACCCCCAGCACCCACGACTACGGGCAGAGCGTCACCACCGACCCCGTCGAGGCCGACAACCTCTGCCTCATGGGCACCACCGTCACCTCCGGTACGGCCACCGGGGTGGTCGTCGCCACCGGCTCGCACACCTACTTCGGCTCGATGGCGGGCTCCCTCGTCGGCGAGCGCCCGCAGACCAGCTTCGACACCGGCGTACGCAAGGTCAGCTTCCTGCTGATCCGCTTCATGCTGGTCATGGTCCCCGTCGTCTTCGCGATCAACGGCTTCACCAAGGGCGACTGGAACGAGGCGTTCATGTTCGCCCTCGCCGTCGCGGTCGGGCTGACGCCCGAGATGCTGCCGATGGTCGTCACCACCAACCTCGCCCGCGGCGCGGTCGCCATGTCCCGCCGCAAGGTCGTCGTCAAGCGCCTCAACGCCATCCAGAACCTCGGCGCGATGGACGTGCTCTGCACCGACAAGACCGGCACGCTCACCGAGGACCGCATCGTCCTCGACCGCTACCTGGACGTGCACGGCCAGGAGGACACCGAGGTCCTCGAACACGCCTACCTCAACAGCCACTTCCAGACCGGGCTGCGCAACCTCATGGACCAGGCGGTCATCGACCGCGTGCTCGAGGCCGAGGAGGTTGTCGTCGACGCGCGCTTCAGCATGGTCGACGAGATCCCCTTCGACTTCGCCCGCCGCCGGATGTCGGTGGTCCTCAACCGCAACAGCCTCGCGGCCACCGCCGAGCCCGGCGAGCACATCGTGATCACCAAGGGCGCGGTCGAGGAAGTCCTCGCCCTGTGCACCCATATGACCGACCGCGGCCGACGCGTGGAGCTCACCCCCGAGCTGCGCCGCAAGGTCACCCGTACCGCCGAGGACCACAACCGGCAGGGCCTGCGCGTCCTCGCGGTCGCCACCCGTACGCTCCCCGCCGAGCGCACGACGTACACCGTCGCCGACGAGGCGGAGCTGACCCTGATCGGCTTCCTCGCCTTCCTCGACCCGCCGAAGGCCGACGCCGCGGCGGCCCTGCAGGCCCTCGCCGACAAGGGCGTCGCCGTCAAGGTCGTCACGGGTGACAACGAGCTGGTCGCGGCCCGGGTCTGCGCCGACGTCGGCATCGACGTGGGCGAGGTCGTCACGGGAACGGCGATCGACCGGCTCGACGAGGCGGAACTGCGCGCCCTGGTCCGTACGACCACGCTGTTCGCCAAGACCAACCCGGTGCAGAAGGCCCGGATCGTCCGGGCGCTCCAGGCCGAGGGGCACACCGTCGGCTTCCTCGGCGACGGCATCAACGACGCCGCCGCGCTGCGTGACGCCGACGTCGGCATCTCCGTGGACACGGCGGTCGACATCGCCAAGGAGTCCGCGGACATCATCCTGCTGGAGAAGGACCTGATGGTCCTGGAACAGGGCGTGGAGCAGGGCCGCACCACGTTCGGCAACACCATCAAGTACATCAAGATGACGGCCAGCTCGAACTTCGGCAATGTCTTCTCGGTGCTGGTGGCCAGCGCGTTCATCCCCTTCCAGCCGATGCTCGCGATCCACCTGCTGGTGCAGAACCTCGCCTACGACATCTCCCAGCTGGCCACCCCGTGGGACCGGATGGACCCCGAGTACCTGCGCAGGCCGCGCACCTGGGACGCCAAGGGCATCGCCCGGTTCATGCTGTGCATCGGCCCGATCAGCTCGGTCTTCGACATCACCATGTTCCTGGTGATGTGGAACGTCTTCGGCGCCAACAGCGAGGCGCACCAGACGCTCTTCCAGTCCGGCTGGTTCGTCGAGGGCCTGCTCTCCCAGACCCTCGTCGTCCATATGATCCGCACCCGCAAGATCCCCTTCATCCAGTCCAGGGCCTCGCTGCCGGTGCTGGTGATGACCGGTCTGGTGATGGCGTTCGGCATCGTCCTGCCGTTCTCGCCGCTGGCGTCGGCGCTGTCGATGGAGCCGCTGCCGATGAGCTACTTCCCGTGGCTGGCCGGGGTCCTGCTCACCTACTGCGCGCTCACCCAGGTGGTGAAGGGCTGGTACATCCGGCGGTTCAGCACCTGGCTGTGACCGGCCGATAGGGATACGGGACACCGCGAGGACACGAGGAGGAGGGCGGACGATGGTCATCGTCGACGAGTGGCACATGGCGGCCAACATCGGGGCCGGTCTGGGCTTCGGTGCGATCATCGGGCTGGAGCGCCAGTGGCGGGCGCGCATGGCCGGCCTGCGGACGAACGCGCTCGTCGCGGCGGGCTCCGCCCTCTTCGTCCTGCTGTCGCAGTACGGCTTCGTGGCGGCGACGAGCACCACGGGCTACGACGGCTCGCGGGTCGCCGCCCAGATCGTGTCCGGCATCGGCTTCCTCGGCGCGGGCGTCATCATGCGCGACGGGCTCAGCGTCCGCGGCCTCAACACCGCTGCCACACTGTGGTGTTCGGCCGCGGTCGGCGCCCTCGCCGGGACCGGCCTCTACGTGGTCGCGGCGCTCGGCACCGTGGGCGTGGTCGGCGCCAACACCCTGCTGCGGCCGCTGGCCCGCGGCCTCGACCGGGGTGCGCACGGCGGTGCCGAAGTGGCCACCGACTACCACTTCGAAGTTGTCTGCACGGAACCGGAGGAGGCCCATATCCGGACCCTCGTCGTACAGGCCGTCACCCGGCCCGGTTTCCGGCTCCGTTCGGTCTACAGCAGCGACGTGGAGACCGGGGGCAAGGTGGCGGTGGCGGCGGACATCACCACCGAGCGGCGGGACGACAGCCTGCTCGAAGAGGCTGTCAGCAGGCTCTCGTTGGAGCCCGCGGTCACCGCCGTCCGCTGGACCGTGCTGCACGGCCCGGACGACACGGACGACGAGGACTACCCCGCCGGACGCGGGGCGCGCCGCCGGGTGCGGGACTTCTTCACGGGCCGGTGAGCCGGAGCGGGTGCGAGGAAGGCTCGAAGAATTGGCGGGGCCATTGCTTCCAGCGACGGCCCCCGAGAACCCGCCGGACATCCCCGTGATGCCGTAAAACCCGCGCCCACCTGGGAGTTGACGCAGTCTCAGCTCGGCGCGGGTGCCGGTGACATATGGCAAGTCAATGCTATTTGTGATTCACGTCACATGTCGGCCCCGGTCGTCGTTTCGGCGATCGGGGCCCGATGGCGCGGGTTGCGCGCACTGGATCATGGCTGAAAGTGCGTCAGGTCACAGGTCCCCGATTTGCCTCACGGGCACATTCGACGTAGCCGGCCCTTGCCGGAATCGGCCCTTCAGGCCGGGGAGGGAGGTGACGCAAGGGGGCAACCACCGACATCCGGGGCGGTGTCGGGCGGAAGCGGGAGGGACTTAAGTGCTGCGAGACCTCTCTCAACCCGGACCAACGTCGCCCTGGCGGCAATACGGACAAGTGCCGGATCAAACCCACCAGCATTCCGGCCGTTGTGGTTGATCATATTGCGCGGCCTTCGGGGAGTGCTGTTTTCTTGCGGTCAGGAAAGCAGCGATCTGGGGGTATGCCGGTTATGGCAATCAAGATCAATCCTGCCCGGTTCAGCCAGTTCGGGCCGGCCGAGGGAAGCGTCTTCTGCCTGATCACCAATCAGGAAATGGAAAAGGAACTCGAGATCGTCAGGGATGCCCCCTACGCGGAGTACCGGACGATTATCCTGCGGCCCGGGGACGACTTCGAGGCGATGCTCGCCGATGAAACGGTTCCACAGCAGTCGCATTCGCTGGTCATCTCCCCTTACCGATTCTTTGAGTCCCCGTCCGAGGAAGCGCTCGGCCCGCGCCGGAAGCTGATGGGCATGGCGTGCAACTCGACGCCCACCGACCTGGATATCATCCGGCATTTCATTCGCGTCATCGAGAACACCTCGGCGCGGGAGCAGGCCGAATTCAGCGACCGGTTCTTCGAACTCGCCGAATCCACCGACCACCTGGTCTACGTCGACGAACGGCACGGCACCCGCGCCGTGCTCGACCACCTCGCCGACGACCTGGTCTGGAACCAGCAGGCCGGCCCGCTGGAATGGGGCGAGCAGCAGATCGTCCCCTCCGGCGAGATCAGCGTCCTGCCGATGCAGATCGTCGAGTTCGACGAGAGCCTGCACCTGCCGCTGGAAGGCGAGATCGCCCTGCGCGGATTCCCCATCCTGCACAACGGGACCCCGTCCTTCACCCGCAAGGACCAGGCCCGGCTGCAGGGGAAGCTCGCCGGCCTGGAGCACGAGGCGGTGATCGCCAAGGTGCGCAAGGGCAGCATCACCGAGCTGCGCCCGCACCGGCCCGCCGGAGCCCAGGTCGCCAAGACCTTCGAGGCGATGTTCGAGATCGACTCCCGCTACACCCTGGTCTGGGAGATCGGACACGCCCTCAACACCAGCCTGGACATCCTGCCGGGCAACCACGCCATGAACGAGGTGTACGGAGGCGACCGGGGCTGCCTCCACTGGGGTCTGGGGCTCACCCCCTTCACCCAGTACCACCTCGACATCATCTCGCCCGACACCACCGTCTACACCGAGAGCGGTGAAGTGGTGCTGGGCAACAAGGGCGGCGCTCCCAGCGTGCGGATGGCCGCCGGTCACTGACCGGCCCGGCCCGCACCCGGGGGAGCGCGAGCAAAGACCAGAGGGGAGGTGACCGCCATGAAGAAGACCATCAAGGTCCGCAAGAACAGCAACTACCTCGGCACGCTCCTGGGCTAAGACCCATAAGCGGCCTGTCGGATTCGATGGCGAGAGGGGGTGTTCTCCGTGAAGAAGACCATCAAGGTGCGCAAGAACAGCAACTACCTCGGGACCCTGCTGGGCTGAGCCCCGGGAGGCCGTCGGATGCGAGGGAAAGAGGAGGTGACCGTCATGAAGAAGACCATCAAGGTTCGTAAGAACAGCAACTACCTCGGCACCCTGCTGGGCTGAACCGAGTGACGGCCGGCCTCCGGGCCAGGACCGGTGCGAGGCGGGTCGAGGTGCTGACTCGACCCGCCTCGCCGCACTGCACCGAAAACATCCGGGAGTGTCGCAATGATTGTCGTCCGACCTACGGCCTATCGCCAGTACACGGCGGGTCGTGACCGATTCGTGCTCGTCGTGGAAAAGGCCCTCGCCGACTTCTTCCGGATCGAGCACGGCACCCGCCACCGACACCACACCACCGTCCTCGCGGAGCCCGGCCGGACCCTGGCCGATGTGCTGCGCTCCGGCATACCCGAGAACTCCGACGTCCTCGTGGTGGCCGCGGACGACGCCCTGCTGACCGCGCCGACGGTGGAGATCGGCCCCGGACGCACCGTCGTCGCCGTCCGCCTGGGCAGCGGGCCGCTCGCCCTCGACCAGGCGGGATCCCTGCTGGAGGCGCTGGAGCGGACCGACCCCGAGGACGTGCAGCGGCGGGCGGACGCGCTGTCCGAGGCCGTCGCCACCGCCGGCGGGCTCCGCATCGAGGACCCGCTCACCGGCTCCGTGGCCGACGTGACCCTCACCCGTCCCACCTGGTCGCGCTCCGACCTCGGCGTCTTCACCCCGGGCTCGGTGCAGTTCGCCCCCACCGGACGGCTGCGGCTCGCCACCGACCTCACGGGCACGACCGTCACCGGCCAGATCGCGGTCAAGGGCTGGCCCGTCGTCCGGGCCCGCACCGCCGGCGACCCCCGCCGCCACGAGCTCTACGAGCAGCTGACCGGGCTCTCCCACTACCCGCTGGTCCTCACCGTCGACGACGGCACCGTCACCGACCTGAAGGCCGCCGCCAGCGGATCGGGCACCGCGGCCGCCGCGCTGGAGGCCCTCTTCGCCGAACACCCCGACCACTCCGTGGTCTCGGGCGTCGAGTTCGGCTTCGGCGCCGGCACCCAGCCGCTGCCGTTCAACACCGAGGCCAACTCCGCCGCCGCGGGCCGGGCCACGGCCTCCCTCCACCTGGTGCTGGGCGCCCTCCCGCAGACCCCGTACCAGCTGACCCTGGCCTGTGCGACCAGCACGGCCACCGCCGCCGGAAGCACCGCGGCACTGGCGGGCACCGGCACCGAAACGGGCGGCGAACGCCCGCGGCGCCGCATGAACCGGGTCACCGCCGCCAGTTGCGGCTGCCACTGACCCGACCCGGGCGGCGCCGGACCCCGGCCCGCCCGGCGGCACCGGCCGCCGGATGCCCGGACCACCCGTGACCGGCCCGCCGTTCCCCGGTCGCGGGAGGGCGCGGGCACCCGACGGAGCCGTAGGAGAACACCAGCGATGACCGCGGACACCCCCCGATGGGAACAGCGCTTCCGCGCACCCCGCTACACCCTCCCCGCGTGGGCCAAGAGCGCCCCGGACCGCTGCGCGTTCGTCAGCGACCTGCCCGGCATCGCCCAGGTGTACGTCTGGGACCGCACGGCCGGCACCGTCCGCCAGGTCACCGACCGCCCCTCGGGCACCCAGCAGTGCGCGATCGAGGCGTCCGGCCGCGGAGTGTGGTGGTTCGCCGACGGCGGCGGCGACGAGTACGGACAGTGGATGCGGCAGCCCTTCGAGGGCGGCCCCGACACCCCGGCGGCGCCCTCCACCGGCCTGTACTGGCCGTCCGGCCTCGCGGTCGGACTGGCCGGCCACGCCCTGCTCGGCTGCTCGACCGAGGACGGCGCCGCCGTCCACCTGGTGCTGCCCGGCGGCGCCACCCGGCAGCTCTACCGGCACGACGAACCCGCCTACGCCGTCGACCTGTCCAGGGCACTCGACCTCGCCGTCATCGCGCACAGCGAGCGCGGCGACCTGTGGGACCTCGGCGTACGCGTCCTCGCCACCGACGGCTCCACCGTGGCCGACCTCACCGCCGACGAGGGCGGGCTGGAGGCCGTGGGCTTCTCCCCGGTCCGCGGCGACTCCCGGCTGCTGCTCCAGCAGCAGCGCGACGACCACTGGGAACCGGTGATCTTCGACCCGCGCACCGGGGAGCGCGCCGAACTCCCGCTCGGGCTGCCCGGCGACGTGACGGTCGACTGGTTCCAGGACGCCCGCTCCCTGCTGGTGGTCCACGACCACGAGGCCCGGTCCACCGCCTACCGTTACGACCTGAAGGACGGCGGGCTCACCCGCCTCGACACCCCGCGGGGCACCATCGAGCACGCCCGCACCCGCCCGGACGGCGATGCCTGGCTGCTCTGGTCGAGCTCCGCCCGGCCGCCCGCCTTCCGCGGCCTGCTCGACGACCCCAAGTTCCCCGCCCCGCACCGGACTCCGCCCCTCACCTCCGAGGTGCGCGACCTGTGGGTGGACGGGCCCGGCGGCCGAGTCCACGCCCTGCTGACCGTCCCTGTGACGGGACCCGGCCCGTACCCCACCGTCTTCCTGCTGCACGGCGGACCCGACGACCAGGACCGGGACGCCTTCGACCCGACCGTCGCCGCCTGGGCCGACCACGGCTTCGCCGTCGTCCGGGTCAACTACCGCGGCTCGACCGGCTACGGCCAGGCGTGGACCGAGGCGCTGCGCGCCCGCGTCGGGCTGACCGAGCTGGAGGACGTCACCGCCGTACGGCGGTGGACCGTGGACCAGGGCATCGCCGACCCGGCACGGCTGGTGCTGTCCGGCTGGTCGTGGGGCGGCTACCTGACCCTGCTCGCCCTCGGCGTACGGCCGGACGACTGGGCCGTGGGCCTCGCCGGGGCGCCCGTCGCCGACTGCGCCGACGCCCACCGGCAGTCGATGGAGGAGATCAAGGCGCTGGACCGCAGCCTCTTCGGCGGCTCGCCCGACGAGGTCCCCGAGCGCTACCGCGAGGCCTCGCCCGTCACCTATGTCGACGCCGTCCGCGCGCCCGTCCTCATCTGCGCCGGGACCAACGACGCCCGCTGCCCCGTCGACCAGGCCCGCGCCTACGCCGAGCGGCTCGCGGAGCGGGGGGTGCCCCAGCAGTTCCACTGCTACGACGCCGGGCACAGCGTCACCGACGTGACCGAGCGGGTGGCGCTCTTCCGGCGCCAACTCGACTTCGTGCGCGCCCATCTGACGGTTCCTCCCTCCTGCTGAGCCATGGCGTGCCGGATGGTTCCGGGGCTGCGGGCCCTGGGCCGGCCTCCGGCGGCGGGGGTCCACCGAAGACCGGGCCGGGGCCCGCAGCCCCTCCCCGGGACGAACGAGGAAAGGACGTTGCCGTGCTGTTCGCCGCGCGGACGGGAACCGCGCTCTGCCCGCGGGACGGGACCGTGCTGTGCCCGCCCCGGCGCGGGCGCCGGATGCAGACCCTGCGGTCGGCGGGCTACTCCAGCGCCCCGTTCACCCGGGCCAGGTGCGAGCGGAACGTGTAACCGGGGTCCGTACGGCGCCGGTCGAGGAAGCTCTCCCACTGGAGCTGCTCCCGCAGGCCCACCCCGCCCAGCGCCATGTCGGCCTGGATCCGCTCGGCGCGGACGATCTTCTCGGCGACGGCCAGCACGTCCTCCCGCACGGCCGCGGGGACGATCAGGACCCCGTCCGAGTCGGCCACCACGCTGTCGCCGTCCGCGCCCGTGCCCGTGAAGGCGTCCGCGCCGAAGCCCTCCGGGTGCGGGCGGGGCGAGGCGGGACACGGCCCGAGGCTGAACACCGGCAGCCCGATGGCGGCCAGTTCGTCCGTGTCGCGGTGGCAGCCCCACAGGACGAGCCCCGCGGCGCCCGCCAGCCGGGCCTCGATCGCCACGAGGTCGCCCACGCACGCCTCGTCCGTACGGCCGCCGTTGTCGATCAGCAGCACCTCGCCCGCCACCGTACGGTCCAGCGCCTCGAAGATCGAGGCCACCCCGTCGGTGTGCGGGACGCGGCGCAGCGGCCCGGAGCAGCGCATGCCGGGGACGGCCGGGACGAGGGGGCGGGGCGGGAGCCCGAGACGGACGTCCAGGCGGGCCGCGGCGTCCGACAGCGCGGCGGTGGGCCACTCCTGGTGCTCGCCGGTGCTGGTGACCATGGGATTCTCCGTGGGATCGGGGTGGGGGCCGGAGCGGGGGACCGGAACGGGGGCCGTCAGCCGATGGCCAGCCGGGTCAGGGCGGTCGCCGCGGCGCCGAGCACCACGACGAGCAGGGTCGGCCACTTCCGCCAGACGCCGAGGGCGCCCACCAGGAGCCCCGCCACCCGGGCGTCGAGGACCAACGACTTTCCGTCACCGAACATCTGAGTGGCTATCAGGGCCGCCAGCAGGGTCGGCGCCATCAGCGTCACCACCCGCTGCATGGCGTCCGGCAGCTCCTGGCCGCCCAGCAGCACCGGACCCGTCGCCTTCAGCGCCATCGAGACGGCGCCCACCAGCAGCACCGCGAGCCACAGTCCGCTCATCGCTTCCTCAACCCCAGCAGGCAGGCGGCCGTCGCCGCGATCAACGGGACACCGGGCGACGCGAAGGGCACCAGGATCAGGGCGATCGCCACCCCCAGGACCGATGCGGCGAGCGCCTTGCGGCTGGTGATCTGCCCCTTCAGCAGGGCCATGAAGAGCACGGGGGACACCACGTCGAGCCCGAACCGCTCGGGGTCGCCGAGGTAGTGCGCCCCCAGCACGCCGACCGCGGTGCCGCCCACCCAGGCGCCGTACACCAGGACGCCCGCGCCGAGCAGCCGGCCCCGGGAGTAGCGGCCGTTGCCGATGTGGCCCACGGCCCAGGACTCGTCGACCACCAACTGGGCCGACAGGAAACGCTTGAGCACGCCCCCGGTCATCGCCGGGGCCACGCTGATGCCGATCGGCAGATAGCGCGAGTTCAGCAGGACGGCCGCCACGATCGCGGCGGCGATGCCGCCGCCCGTGCCCAGCACCGAGGCGGCCGCGAACTGCGCGGAACCCGCGAAGGTCGTCAACGACATCACCAGCGGCGCCAGCACCCCCATGCCCGCGGCCCGCGCCACCACGCCGAACGACACGGCGAACCCGAACACCGCGATGGCCAGCGGCACCGCCGCCCGCAGACCCTGCGCCGCTTCCTCTCGGAAGGTGGCGGAGGGAGAATGCATGTCCGTGGTGGAGACGGGTGTGCCAGGGGTGGGTAATTCCTTTTGTGAATCCATCGAGCCCTCTGCTTCAGCGCGGGCAGACAAGGTGCAGTGCCACGGCAACGCGTGCGCGGTGCCGCCGACAGACAGTCATAGTACGGAGTCATGGTGAGGTTTACTAGTTACTCGGAGCCTTCGGTGACGCTGGCTGAAGACCTGGTCAATACCTACAACATCGTGCGGAACATCGAGAAGATGCCGGAAGTTGACGGTCTGTCCGAACTCTTCGCCCGCCACGGCATGTCCCCCGGCGCCGCGCTGACCGAGGCCGACCTCGCCGCCGCCCACCGCCTGCGGCCCGTGCTGCGCGAGATCTTCGGCGCCCCCGACGAGGCCACCGCCGTCACCCTCCTCAACCGCGTCCTCGCCGACCACCACGCCGTCCCCCACTACACCGACCACGACGGCACCTGGCACCTCCACGTGGCCGCCCCCGACGCCTCACCCGTCGACCGCTACGCCGTCAACGCCGCCATGGCCCTGCTCGGCGTCATCACCACCACGGGCACGGACCGGCTCCACGTCTGCGTCGGCAACCGCTGCGCCGAGGTCTTCGTGGACATCTCCCGCAACCAGTCCCGCCGCTACTGCTCCCCCCTCATCTGCGGCAACCGCGCCTCGGCCGCCGCCCACCGGGCCCGCCGCAAGAAGGAGAAGGCCCCCCAGGGCAGTTGACCCCGGGAGGCCTTCCCGTCGGCGGGAGAGGGGGCCTCAGTCCCCGATGTCGCGGCTCCGCAGGTCGTCCAGCGTCTCCCGGCGTACGAGGAGCCGGGCGAGACCGGAGGAGACGGCTACGACCGGCGGGCGGCCCACGAGGTTGTAGGCGGAGGCCATGGAGACGTGGTACGCGCCCGCGGCCGGGACGGCGAGGACGTCGCCGGGGCGGACGTCGGACGGCAGCCCGACGTCCTCGGCGAGCACGTCGCCCGCCTCGCAGTGGCGGCCCACCACGGTCGTGGCGCGCTCGGGGGCGCGGGAGGCGCGGCCCACGAGGCGGACCGTGTAGCGGACGCCGTACAGCGCGGGGCGCGGGTTGTCGCTCATGCCGCCGTCGACGGCGACGAAGGTCCGGCCGCCGGTCTGCTTGACGGCGAGCACGCGGTACAGCGCGACGCCCGCGGGGCCCGCGATCCAGCGGCCCGGCTCCACGGTCAGCCGCGGCACCGGCAGCCCGAACCGCTCGCAGCACGCGGTGAGTTCACCGGCGACCCGGGCCGCGTACACACCGGGGTCGAGGGCCGGGTCGCCGTCGCGGTAGGCGATGGCGAAGCCGCCGCCGAGGTCGAGCTCGGGCAGGGTCACCCCGTGCCGGTCACGGAGCGCGGCGAGCAGCGGGACGAGCCGGCGGACCGCGGTGACGTACGGACCGAGGCCCGCGATCTGCGACCCGAGGTGGCAGTGCAGGCCGACGAGTTCGAGCCGCGGCTGCCCGAGGATCCGCTCCACGGCGTCCTCCGCCTCGCCGCCCGCGATGGGCAGGCCGAACTTCTGGCCCTCCACACCCGTCCGCACGGCCGCGTGGGCACCGGCCGAGACGCCCGGCACGACCCGCACCAGCACCCGCTGACGGACGCCCGGCGGCATCAGCGCGGCGAGGGAGGCGATCTCGCCGGTGCCGTCGATGACGATCCGGCCCACGCCGAGGCGCAGCGCGGCCCGCAGGTCGGCGGGGCTCTTGGCGTTGCCGTGCAGCACGATCCGCTCGGCGGGGAAGCCGGTGAGCGCGGCGAGTTCCAGCTCACCGGCGGAGCAGACGTCCAGGCTCAGGCCCTCCTCCTCGATCCAGCGGATCATCGCGCGGGAGAGGAACGCCTTGCCCGCGTAGGCGACGTCCGCGCCGGGCAGGGCGGACCGCCAGGCGCGGGCACGGGCGCGCACCTCGTCCTCGTCGATGACGTACGAGGGGGTGCCGAAGCGGTCCGCGAGCTCGGCGAGCGGCACACCGCCTATGGCGAGGTCGCCGCAGGGGAGGGCGCGGGCGGAGGCGGGCCAGACGGCCGTCGGTGCGGGGCGGTCCGGCAGGGGCGGGGGTGACAGGGGCGCGAGGGACACAGGGTCTTCCTTCGGCGGAGTGTTCAGGCCGTGAACGGGGGGAGCCGCGGGGCGTCGTCGGCGGGCCGGACCGCCGGGGCCGTCAGCTGCGGGTCGACGGAGACGAACTCCACGCCGAGGGGCTCCGCCAGGGCCCGCACGGCGGCCAGCGCGAGCCGGATGGACACCTGACCGGTGCCCAGAACATCGGAAAGCCGCCGCTCCGAGGTGAAAGCGACGGCGGTACGGGCGCCGAGCGGCGACCGGAAGACCCGCAGGGCGTAGCCGCTGGGGCAGGGCCGTACGGGAACGTACAGCGGCAGCGCCCGCGTGGCCGGCCCGGCCGGATGGGAGGGTTCTGAGGGCTCTCCGTCGTCCGCCTGCGGGCTGTCGACGGCGGCGATGGCGGCCGCTTCGGAGGGGGTACGGCTCAGGTGCATGACGATCCTCGGAAGGCTTGTCGGTGCGGCGGGGTGGGACCGCGCCGCGGCTCGCTCACGCTATGCCCTCCGGGCGCGCGGGCGAGCCGCTCATTGACAGCCTGTTGACCCTCCGTGCCACTCCTTTGACGACCCTTTGACACCTCCTGTGGCACCCCGTGCCCCATGCGGCACCTACGGCAGCACCCCCACCCGGCGTGCCGCCACCACGGCCTCCAGCCGGGTATGGACGCCGAGCTTCCGCATGCTGGAGCGCAGATAGCTCTTCACCGTCTCCGGCCGCAGGCCCAGCCGTTCCGCGGCCGTCGTGTTCGTCGCGCCCGACGCCACGCACGCCAGCACGTCCACCTCGCGGGGCGACAGGTCGGCGGGGGGCGGCGACAGCGGGTCCGTGGAATTCGCCCGCGCCAGGCGGCCGCACGCGGCCAGCAGCTCCTGGCGGAGCCCGGGGTCCTGCACCCGGTGCGCGAGCGCGCGCAGTTCCCCGTGCGCCTCGCGGACCTCCTCCCACATGGCGGGGTCCGCGGTGGTCGGCTGATGGGCCACCGACAGCAGCCGGTGCACCTCGTCCCGTACGACCAGGGTCTGTTCCAGCTCCCGTGCCGCGTCCACGGCGGCGGACAGCGAGCGGTCCCCCAGGGCGAGGGGCCGCCGCAGCGCGCCGTAGAGCACCCCGCGCACCCGCCCCCGCACCACCACGGGCACCGCCATCACCGACCGCAGCCCCTCCGCGGCGACCGCCGCGTCGTACTCGTGACTGATGACGTGTGAATTGTGGTAGTCCATGACCGACAGCGGCTTCGTCAGCGCGGCCGCCTTGCCGCCCAGCCCACTGCCCGTGCGAATGGCCAGCCCGCGCAGCGCGGGCGTCGTCGTGCCCGTCATATCCGATATCCGGAACTGCCGGGTACCCGCCGACAGTCCACCGAAGGCGACCGACAGACCCGTGCTCCTGCGCATCCGCAGCAGCGCAGCCCTCAGCTCGGCCGCCCCGTCCGCATCACCCATCGCTGCCTCTCCCATCCTGACGAGAATCCGGAATCCCCGTACCGGTGAAATGCAGCTACCCCCGTCCGGGGGTGGTGAGACTCAGATCACCGTCGCACGATGCTAACCAGCGGGCCGGTGACACGCCCCGCGATCTGGAGGACACATGACGCTCAAGCACCTGGCGGACGACGCGGAGCCGGCCGGTCCGACGGCCCGGTTCCGGGCCGCGCGGGACTTCCTGCTCGCGCACCGCGCCGACTACCCGGCCGCGTACGAGGGCTTCCGGTGGCCGCGCCCCCAGGAGTTCAACTGGGCGCTCGACTGGTTCGACAGTATCGCGGAGGGCAACGACCGCACCGCTCTTCGGATCGTCGAGGAGGACGGCACCGAGGCCAGGCTGTCCTTCGACGCCCTGCGCCGCAGCTCCGACCGGCTCGCCAACTGGCTTCGCGACCAGGGCGTACGGGCCGGCGACCGCGTCCTCGTCATGCTCGGCAACCAGACCGAACTGTGGGAGACCGCACTCGCCGCGATGAAGCTGCGCGCCGTCGTCATCCCCGCCACCCCGCTGCTGGGCCCCGCCGACCTCGCCGACCGCATCGCCCGCGGCCGGGCGGCCCACGTGCTCGTACGGGCCGAGGACAGCGGGAAGTTCGCGGACGTGCCCGGCGACTACACCCGGATCGCGGTCGGCGGCGCGCCCGCCGGGTGGCGAGCATACGAGGACGCCGCGACCGCCTCCGAGGACTTCCGCCCCGACGGGCCCACCCGCGCCGACGACACGCTGATGCTCTACTTCACCTCCGGCACCACCACACGCCCCAAGCTCGTCGAACACAGCCATGTGTCCTACCCCATCGGGCACTTGACGACCATGTACTGGATCGGGCTCCGGCCCGGGGACGTCCACCTCAACATCTCCTCGCCCGGCTGGGCCAAGCACGCCTGGTCCAACCTCTTCGCCCCCTGGAACGCCGAGGCGACCGTCTTCGTCGTCAACTACAGCCGCTTCGACGCCACCCGGCTGATGGCGGAGATGTACCGCTGCGGCGTCACCAGCTTCTGCGCCCCGCCCACCGTGTGGCGCATGCTCATCCAGGCCGACCTGGGCCTGCTGAGCACCCCGCCGCGCGAGGTGGTCGCGGCGGGCGAGCCGCTGAACCCCGAGGTCATCGAGACCGTCCGGCGCGCGTGGGGCGTCACGATCCGGGACGGCTTCGGGCAGACGGAGACCTCCGTCCAGGTCGCCAACCCGCCCGGCCAGAAGCTGAAGACCGGCTCCATGGGCCGCCCCAGCCCCGGCTATACGGTCGTCCTCCTCGACCCGGTCAGCGGCCTGCCCGCCGACGAGGGCGAGATCGCCCTCGACCTGGGCGACCGGCCCGTCGGCCTGATGACCGGCTACGCGGGCGACCCGGAGCGCACCGCCGAGGCCATGAAGGACGGCTACTACCGGACCGGTGACATCGGCGCCCGCGACGCCGACGGCTACATCACCTACATCGGGCGCGCCGACGACGTGTTCAAGGCCAGCGACTACAAGGTCTCGCCGTTCGAGCTGGAGAGCGCGCTCCTGGAGCACGAGGCCGTCGTCGAGGCCGCCGTCGTGCCCGCGCCCGACCCGGTGCGGCTGGCCGTGCCCAAGGCGTACGTCGTCCTCGCCGAGGGCTGGGAGCCCGGCCCGGCCACCGCCAAGGAGCTCTTCGCCCACTCGCGGGCGACCCTCGCCCCGTATCTGCGCATCCGGCGGCTGGAGTTCGCGGAGCTGCCCAAGACCGTATCCGGCAAGATCCGCCGCGTGGAGCTGCGCGAGCGCACCGCGCGGGGCGGCGGAGTCGAGTACCGAGAGGAAGACCACCGGTGACCACACCCGCGTACGCGGCAGGGAGCACGGCCATCCCGCTGATCGACGACACCATCGGCGCCGACCTGGCCTTCACCATCGAGCGGTTCGGCGACCGCGAGGCCCTCGTCGACGTGCCCAGCGGCCGCCGCTGGACCTACACGGAGTTCGGCCGGGCCGTGGAGGAGGTGGCCCTCGGGCTGCTCGCCAAGGGAGTGGCCAAGGGCGACCGGGTCGGGCTCTGGGCGGTCAACTGCCCGGAGTGGATGATGGTCCAGTACGCCACCGCCCGCATCGGCGCCATCATGGTCAACATCAACCCCGCCTACCGCGTCCACGAGCTGGGCTACGTCCTGCGGCAGGCCGGCATCGGGGTGCTCGTCTCCTCCGTCGAGCACAAGACCAGCGACTACCGGCGCATGGTCGAACAGGTCCGCGCCGACTGCCCGGCGCTGCGCGACGTCGTCTACATCGACGACCCCACCTGGACCGGGCTCGTCCGGCTCGGCGCGACCGTGGCCCCGGCCCGGCTCGCGGAGCGCGAGGCCCAGGTCGGCTGCCACGACCCCGTCAACATCCAGTACACCTCCGGCACCACGGGCTTCCCCAAGGGCGCCACCCTCTCCCACCACAACATCCTCAACAACGGCTATTTCGTGGGGGAGCTGGTCGGCTACACCGAGACCGACCGGGTCGCCCTGCCGGTGCCCTTCTACCACTGCTTCGGCATGGTCATGGGCAATCTCGCCATCACCACCCACGGCTCGTGCGCCGTCATCCCGGCCCGCTCCTTCGACCCCGCCGCCGCGCTGCACGCGGTCGAGCGCGAGCGCTGCACCTCGCTCTACGGCGTCCCCACCATGTTCATCGCCGAGCTGAACCTGCCCGACTTCGCCACCTACGACCTCTCCTCGCTGCGCACCGGCATCATGGCCGGTTCGCCCTGCCCGGAGGAGGTGATGAAGCGGGTGATGTCGGAGATGCACATGTCCGAGGTGGCGATCTGCTACGGGATGACGGAGACCTCGCCGGTGTCCACCCAGACCCGCTCCGACGACGACCTGGAGCACCGCACCAGGACGGTCGGCCGGGTGCTCCCGCACCTCCAGGTGAAGGTCGTGGACCCGGAGACGGGCGCGACGGTCGCGCGCGGCGAGGCGGGTGAACTGTGCACCCGCGGCTACTCCGTGATGCTCGGCTACTGGGACGAGCCCGAGCGCTCCGCCGAGGTCCTCGACGCCGACCGGTGGATGCACACCGGAGACCTCGCGGTGATGGACGAGGACGGCTACGTACGGATCGTCGGCCGCATCAAGGACATGATCATCAGGGGCGGGGAGAACGTCTACCCCCGGGAGATCGAGGAGTTCCTCTACTCCCACCCCAAGATCGCCGACATCCAGGTCATCGGCGTCCCGGACGAGAAGTACGGCGAGGAGATCGTGGCCTGCGTCATCCTCCGCGACCCCGCAGCCACCCTCAGCCGGGACGAGCTCGCCCGCTTCTGCCGGGGGAGGCTCGCGCACTACAAGATCCCCAGGCATCTGTGGGTGCTGGACTCCTTCCCGATGACGGTGAGCGGGAAGATCCGCAAGGTGGAGCTGCGGGAGCGGGCGACGATGCTGCTGGCGCCAGCGGCGCCCGTGGAGCCTGTGGCACACGCCAGTTGATGTCCGGCGCCGGGAAACCGGCGCCCTGAGCCGGACGGGCCCGTCGCGGGGGTGCGGGCCCGTTCCTACCCCGCAGTGGCCCCCCCCCCGCCCCCGGGGGGGGGCCCCGCGCGGGCGGGGGGGGGGGGCCCCCCCCCCCCCCCCCCGCCCCGGCGCGCGCCCCCAACCCAAGAACACCCCAGAGAAAAAACCACA
>NZ_JBSFWT010000043.1:0-63394 GCF_053594975.1 Streptomyces sp. NPDC002537 | reverse complement strand
CCTCGACCGCCAGGTTGATCAGTGCAGGTGTCACGCGAGAATCCCGTCCACGACCGTAGCCCGTCCCCGCACCGCCCGGCGCCCCGTGGCCGCACCGGCCGGACGGGCGCTGTGGCCGGAGCTCCGCGCGGGCGTCGCGTTCGTCCTCACCCGGGCCGCGCTCACCCGCACCCTCGCCGCCAGCGCCCTCTACGGGCTGGTGTACTCGGCGACGTTCTCGATGCTGGTGCTGCTGGCCTACCGGTCGCTGGGCCTGCACGCGACCGGGTACGGGCTGCTGCTCACCGCGGGGTCCGTCGGCTCGATCGCGGGCACCTGGCTGGCGCCGAGGCTCGCGCGGCGGCTGCCGACGCTCGTCCTGGCGCAGTGGTCCCTGGTGCTGTCGGGGGCCGCGTACGTGGGGCTGGGGCTGGCCGGTGACGCCGTCCTCGCGGGCGCCGCGCTGTTCTGCAACGGCGTCTTCATGATGAGCTGGAACATCCCCGTCCTCTCGCTCCGTCAGCGGTTCGCGCCGCCGGAGCTCCAGGGCAGGGTGATGAGCGTGTCCCGCCTGTGCTCGTGGGGCACCATGCCGGTCGGCGCGGCCCTGGGCGGCCTGCTGGCCCGCACCACCTCCGTCACCACCGTCTTCGTGTCCTTCGGGACCCTCCTGATCCTGGGCTCCCTGGCCCTGCTCGCGCCGCTCCGCGACGAGATGCTGGCGGACGAGCGGCCCGCCGGGCCCTGTACGACGGCGGAAACAGCACCGGAACCGGAACCGGAAAAATCGGAAAGAGGAGAGCATGACCGCGGAACCGTATGACACCGTGATCGTCGGCGGCGGCCCCGCCGGGCTCAACGCGGCGCTGTACCTGGGCAGGTCGTGCCGGCGCGTCGTGCTCGTCGACTCGGGGGACGCGCGCAACATGGCGGCCGGGGTCATGCACAACGTCGTCACCAACGACGGTGTGGACATCGGGGACTTCCGGGCCCGCGCCCGCGCCGAGATCTCCCGCTACGGCGTCGCGTTCCTCGACGACGAGGTCGTCTCCGTGGCGCCCGAAGGCGACCGGATCGTCACCACCGTCAAGGGCGCCGGGGAGCTCCGCAGCCGGACCGTGCTGTACGCGGCGGGGGTGCGCTCGCGTCTGCCGGAGCTGCCCGGCATCGCCGAGCTGTGGGGCAAGGGCGTCCACGAGTGCCCGTACTGCCACGCGTACGAGGTGCGCGGCGGCTCGTTCGGGGTCTACGGGGGCGAGGTGCCCGGCGAGTGCCTGGCCGCGACGCTCACGGCCTGGACGTCGTCCCTCACCTATCTCTCCGACGGGCGGGAACTGCCCGCGGAGGAGCGGGGGTACCTCACCGCGGCCGGGGTCCCCACCGTCGCCGGCAAGGTGCTCCGGGTGACCCGTGTGCCGGAGGGCGTCGGCGTCGAGCTGGCCGACGGGCGGACGCTCGCCTTCACCGCGCTGTTCCTGCACCTGGAGACCGAGCCGCGGGTCGAACCGCTGCGGCCGTGGCTCCAGGCGGACGACCTGGCGGCGGTGCAGGTGGACGAACGGGGGCGCACCTCGCTGCCGCGCCTGTACGTGGCCGGTGACCTGGGCCGGAACATGCAGCAGGCGGCGATGGCGGCGGCGTCCGGCGGCTTGGCGGCGATGGCCGTCAACGCGGACCTGATCCGCGAGGACCGGCCGGGCGCGCTGTACGACCTGCCGCCCGCGGCCCACTGACCACATCCGGTGACCGCATCCGGCCCGTATCCCGAGGAGCACTCCCATGGCATCCCCCCGCGCGGAACTCACCCCGCAGATGGCGCACTACACCTTCGTCCTGGAGGACCAGCCCTATATCGGCTTCTTCCAGTACGGCGACGAGCGCACCCCCGTGTACGCCACCGACCCCTGCGGCTTCAGGATCTCCCACTCGGCGCACGGCCCGGCGTCGATGGCCGGTGACCGGCCGCCGGGGCCGGTGCGGCTGCTGGCGGGCAGTTCCGCGGTGTTCGGCGTGGGGGCGACCGGTGACCACGCCACGATCCCCTCACGGCTGGGCAGCCACCACGCGCCCGGCCGTCCGTGGCTCAACTTCGCCGGGCAGAGCCTCAATTCGGTGCAGGAGCTGATGCTCTTCACCCTCTTCCAGCACCTGCTGCCCGACGTGGAGGAGATCGTGCTCCTCTCCGGCGTCAACAACCTCGTCCTCAGCCGGCTGCCCGGGTCGAAGCAGGGGCGGCACGGCGCCTTCTTCGAATGCGGCCCGGCCCCGGACAAGGTGCCGACGCCCGCGGAACGCATCGCCCATGCCACAGAATTGACGGTACGTCATATCAGCGGCTGGCAAAGGGCGGCCACGGCGCTCGGGGCACGCCTCACCTTCGCGCTCCAGCCGCTCGCGCCCTGGGTGCGGGAGGAGCCCGCCGTCCAGGAGAAGGCGCTGTTCGACGAGCTGGACGAGGTGTCCAACTGGCGGCGGCTGCACCACGACATCGCGTCGATGGAGGTCGGCCGGGCCTACGCGGCGGCGCTGCGCGAGGGCTGCGCGGCCGCGGGCGTGCCGTTCCTCGACATGAACACGGCCCTCGGGGAATCGGCGGGCTCCGGTGACTGGCTGTTCGCCGACCGGGTCCACTGCGTCGACGCGGGCTACGACGCCGTCGCCCGGCTCCTCGCCGAACGGCTCGGCCTGCACTGAGACTTCACGGGACTTCACGGGACTTCACGGGACTTATCGAATCGGGAGATCGGGAGGAGGCAATGCCATGACCCTGCTCCGCAGGCTCCTCGCCCGGCTGGTGCGCCGCAGGCGCAAGCCGGTGCCGCAGCCCACGGACGACGCGTCGATCTACCCCCTGTTCTGACCGCGGTGAGGCGGTTCCGCCCCCGGTGACACCACGACAGCGAAGGAGGGCCACGGGCGTGACCCGGCTCGTTCTGGGCCTCTCGGCCTTCTCCCACGACAGCGCGGCCGCGCTGGTCGCCGACGGCGTCCCGGTCGCGGCGGCGCAGGAGGAGCGGTTCAGCAGGCGCCGCCACGACCCGGCCTTCCCCCGGCAGGCGGTGGACCACTGTCTCCGCGCCGCCGGTGCGGACCTCTCGGAGGTGGCCGCCGTCGGCTACTTCGAGGACCCGGCGCTGAAGTTCCGGCGGGTCCTGGCGACGTACGCGGGCGCCGCCCCGCACGGCCTGGCGTCCTTCCGGGACGGGCTCCCGGCCTGGCTGGGGCGGAAGCGCCACGCGCTCCGCCTCGTGCGGGAGCACCTCGCGGGCCCCGAGCGGCGGCCGGTGCCCGAACTCGTCACCCTGCGGCACCACGAGTCGCACGCCGCCTCCGCCTTCCACCCCGGGCCGTACGAGTCCGCCGCCGTGCTGTGCGTGGACGGCGTCGGCGAGTGGGCAACGACCACCCTGTGGCACGGGACGGGCACCCGGCTGCGGCCCCTAGCGGAGCTGCGCTTCCCGCACTCGCTGGGGCTGCTGTACTCGGCGTTCACCTACTTCTGCGGATTCCGGGTCGACTCGGGCGAGTACAAGCTGATGGGGCTCGCGCCCTACGGGACACCCCGGTTCGCCCCGGTGATCCGGGAGCGGCTCATCGACGTCAAACCGGACGGCTCCTTCCGGCTGGACCTGCGCCGGTTCGCGTACCTGCGGGGGCAGGTGATGACCGGCCGCGGCTTCGAGGAGCTCTTCGGCGGACCGCGGCGCACCCCGGAGAGCCCGCTCACCGACCGGGAGTGCGATCTCGCCGCGTCCGTCCAGCAGGTGACCGAGGACGTGATGGTGCGCCTGGCCAGGACCGCCCGCGAGCTGACCGGCGAGCGCAGGCTGTGCCTGGCCGGTGGCGTGGCGCTGAACTGCGTGGCCAACGGCAGGATCTCCGAGGAGGGCGTCTTCGACGAGCTGTGGGTGCAGCCCGCGGCAGGTGACGCGGGTGGCGCGCTCGGCGCGGCCCTCGCGGTCGCCCACGCGCGGGGCGCCCCGCGCGAGCACGTCGCCGCGGGCCGGGACGCCATGTCGGGGGCGCTGCTGGGACCGGAGTACACGGACGACGAGATCGGCGCGTACCTCGACGCCCAGGGCGTCCCGTACGGGCGCCGGGGCCCGGAGGCGCTGGCGCGCGAGGTGGCGGTCGCCCTGGCGGCGGGGCGGATCGTGGGCTGGTTCCAGGGCCGGATGGAGTTCGGGCCGCGGGCGCTCGGCTCGCGGTCGATCCTCGCCGACCCGCGCGACCCGGACATGCAGTCGGCGCTCAACCTGCGGACGAAGTTCCGGGAGTCGTTCCGGCCGTTCGCCCCCGCCGTGCTCGCCGAGGACGCGAAGGACTGGTTCGAACTGCGGCAGGAGAGCCCGTACATGCTGCTCGTCGGCAAGGTGGCCGCGGCGCAGCGGCTGGCGGCGCGGGTCCCGGCCGGGGTGACCGGGCCGAAGCTGCTGCGGGTGCCGCGGTCGACCGTGCCCGCGGTGACGCACGTCGACGGTTCCGCGCGGGTGCAGACCGTCGACGACCGTCATCCCGCGCTGCGCCGGCTGCTGCTCGCCTTCAAGGAGCGGACGGGCTGTCCGGTGCTGGTGAACACGTCGTTCAACGTACGGGGCGAGCCGATCGTCAACACCCCGCGGGAGGCGTACGCCTGCTTCATGCGGGCCGGCATCGACCTGCTCGCGCTCGGCGGGTTCCTGCTGCGCAAGGAGGAACAGCCGCCGTGGCGGGAGGGGGACTGGCGCGGGTCCGTCCCCCTGGACTGAAGCACCCGGGCCGAACAAGGAGGTGCGCCACCGTGCGCCACGCACTGCTCGCCGCCGTCTACTACCTGGCCGTGACCCCCTGGGGCTGGTGCCGTCGTCACATCCGGGACCCGCTGTCCCGCCGCCCGTGCCCGGAGGCGACGACGTACTGGCACTTCACGGCTCCCGTCCCCGCCGAGGACGACCGGCGCACACCGTGAGGCGAACTTCCCGGTCGCACCACCGATCCGTCGTCGGCCGGGACGACGACCGACGACGGATCGCGCCGGGCGCCGTTCGGCCGGAACTCCGGCTTGATCTCCCGGTGGGCCGACCAGGCGGAGTGGCGTTCCGGCACGGCCCTGTCGTGGTCGGGCCCGGGAGGGTTCTGCCTATGGTGGGCGGCAATCATGACGCACCATCCGGGCGGGAACGGGTCGATCCAGGCGCCGCGGCTTCCCCGCCGCGCGCGCTCGCTCGTCGTGGCCGGATATCTGCTGCTCCTCAGCGCGGTCGTGCTGGACGTGACGGCCGATCCGCAGTGGACGCTGTCCCCGGTGCTGGCGACCGCGCCGGTGCTGGCCGGCATCGGGACGCGGCGGGCCCGGGTGCCGCTGACGGTGGGGCTGGGCGCCCTGGTCCTGGTGCCGCTGCTGGCACTGGCGGATCCGGGGGTACCGCTGCTCGACCATGTGACCTCGGGGATCACGGTGCTGGCCATCACGAGTATCAGCACCGCGAACGTGGTCCTGGTGGCGACGCGGGAGCGGCAGCTGATGCAGTCGCGTTCGGTCGCCGAGGCGGCGCAGCGCACCCTGCTGCGCCCGCCGCCGGAGCGGCTGGGCGGGCTGCGGACAGCGGTGCGCTATCTGGCCGCGGCGGCCGAGGCGCGGGTGGGCGGTGATCTGTACGAGGCGCTGGTGACCCCGTTCGGGACGCGGCTGCTCGTGGGGGACGTCCGGGGCAAGGGGCTGGCCGCGATCGAGACGGCCGCCGATGTGCTGGGGGCGTTCCGGGAGGCCGCCCAGGTCGAGGCGGATCTGGCCGCGGTGGCGGGCAGGCTGGACGCCGCGATGGGACGGCGGAAGGCGGGCGAGGAGTTCGTGACGGCGGTGCTGGTGGGGGTGCCGGAGTCCGGGGGCCCCGCCGAGATGGTCAACTGCGGCCATCTGCCTCCGCTGCTGTGGCGGGCGGGCCGGGTGACGGAGGTGGAGAACCCGGTGCCGGAGCCACCGCTGGCACTGCTGGACATGGTCGGTGGCCCCTACCACGGACGGGACTTCGCGTTCGAGGCGGGTGACACCCTGCTGCTGTACACCGACGGGGTGACGGAGGCGCGGGACGGGTCCGGTCGTTTCTATCCGCTGCGGGAGCGGCTGTCCCGGATGCCGGACGCGGCGCCGGACGTGCTGCTGGACCGCGTGGTGGCCGACCTGCTGGCGTACGCGGGCGGTGAGCTGTCCGACGACGCGGCGCTGCTGGCCGTCCGCCGGGAGCAGTGAGGGACCACCGGGAGACGCACGAGCCGTGACCGGAATCCGCATGAGCAGACCACGAACAGACCACGGACAGACCACGAGCAGACCCCCTAGCAGACCAACGAGCAGACAGGGACCGTGCATGACCGCGCTCCGACGTTCCGCCGTCGCGCTCGCCCTCGGCGGTGCGCTGGTGGCCTGTGGGTCCGCCACGGGCGGGGAGACGGGTTCCGCGAGGCCGACCACCGCGGCGGCCGCCCCGCCCGCGGCGGAGCAGGCGGTGCGCGCGCTGGTCCGGCTCGCCGCCGAGCGGGTGGCGGCCGCCGACGCGGTGGCCGCCGCGGAGTGGGGCACCGACCGGCCGGTCGACGATCCCGTGCGGGAGAAGGCGCTGCTGGACGCGGTGGACGCGCAGGCCGCGCGGGAGGGTGTCGACCAGGACGTCGTGCGCCGGGTCTTCGAGGACCGGATCGAGGCGGACAAGGAGGTGCGGCGGGCGTTGCGCGAACGGTGGGAGGAGGACCCGGAGCTGCTCCCCGCGCGCCGCCCCGCCCCCGCCGACCGGACGCGGCCGGTCCCGGACCCCTCGGACCAGCGGTTGCTGGCCGCGGTCCGGGGCGCGGTCTCGCTGTTGTCGGGCCCGCGCTGCGAGACGGTCCTGGACCGGGACAAGGCCCTGGTGGCGCGGTCGGCGGGGCTGGACGCGGTGCACGGCGACGGGCTGGACCGGGCGCTGGCCCACGCGTGCGGCTCCTCGTGAGCCGCGCGACCCCTTGCCCGATTGTTCAACAATCCCTATTCTGCGGGTACTTGACGGCCGCCCGGAGGCACCGCCGTCCGTGGCCAACCCCTGCGAGGCACCCATGCGAGCGCCTTCCCGCCCGTACGCACCGCACGCCGCCACCGCCCCCGCCGACGCCCGCGCGGCCTTCCGCGCCGGGCTGGCGGAACCCACCGCGGGCTGGTCCGAGGGCCGCACCCAGGCCAATCTGATCGCCGTGCCCGAGGACTGGGCGTACGACGTCCTGCTCTTCACCCAGCGCAACCCGCGGCCCTGCCCGGTCCTCGACGTCACCGACCCGGGTGTCACCACGACCCCGCTGGCGCCCGGTGCCGACCTGCGCACCGACCTGCCCCGGTACCGGGTGTGGCGGGACGGACGCCTCGTCGCCGAGCCCACCGACGCCACGGACGTCTGGCGGGACGACCTGGTCGCCTTCCTCATCGGATGCAGCTTCACCTTCGAGGGGGCGCTGCTCGACGCCGGGGTGCCGCTGCGCCACATCGAGCAGGGCCGCAACGTGTCGATGTACGTCACCGACCGCCCGTGCCGGTCCGCCGGGCGGCTGCACGGGCCGCTCGTGGTCTCCATGCGGCCCGTACCCGCGGAACTTGTCGGCACCGCGCGGCGGCTGACCGCCCGGATGCCCGCCGTCCACGGCGCGCCGGTGCACTGCGGCGACCCCGCCGCGCTGGGCATCGGCGACCTGGACGCGCCGGACTTCGGGGACCCGGTGCGCGCGCACCCCGGCGACGTGCCGGTCTTCTGGGCGTGCGGGGTCACCCCGCAGGCCGCCCTGATGGCCTCGGACCCGCCGTTCGCCATCACCCACGCGCCGGGCCACATGTTCGTCACGGACGCCCTCGACAGCGCGTACCGGCTGCCCTGACCCGCCGCCCAAGGAGCGGAACGCGCCCGCCTCTTGGCCGCCCCGCCCCCGTTGTCTAGCGTCGACGCCATGCAGACGATCACTTTGGGCGGAGTGGAGATCACCCGCGTAGTCGAGTGGCACGGGCTGTTCTCCCCCGCCACCGCCATGTTCCCTTCGAGCACCCCCGAGATGTGGCAGGAGAACGAGTCCTGGCTGGCGCCGGACTTCTGGAATCCGCGGCTGGACGAGCTGTACGTCAACGTGCAGACGTGGGTACTGCGCAGCGGGGGCCGGACGGTCCTGGTCGACACCGGGCTCGGCAACGACAAGGACCGGCCGCACATGCCCGGCTGGTCGCACCTGCGGACCGGTTTCCTCGACCGGCTCGCGGCGGCCGGTGTCCGCCCGGAGGACGTCGACGTCGTCGTCAACACCCATCTGCACTCCGACCACGTCGGCTGGAACACCCGGCTCGTGGAGGGTGAGTGGGTGCCGACCTTCCCCCGCGCCACCTATCTCATCGCCAGAACCGACTTCGACTACTGGAACCCGGCCAACGGCCATGTACAGAAGGGGATGCTGGGCGACACCACCGTCGCCGAGGTGGGCGGTGACATGTTCGAGGACAGCGTGGCACCGGTGCACCGGGCGGGCCGGGCACTGCTCTGGGAGGACAGGTACCGCATCGACGAGAACCTGAGCCTGGAGCCCGCTCCCGGGCACACTCCGGGTTCGGCGGTGCTGCGGCTGGAGTCGGGCACGGACCGGGCGCTGTTCATCGGCGATCTGGTGCACAGTCCGCTGCAGTTCGCACGGCCCGGCTGCGACACATGTCTGAGCGAGGACCAGGCACAGGCCACGCGGTCCCGGCAGCGCATCCTGGAGCAGGCCGCCGAGACCCGCGCGCTGGTGTTCCCGGGGCACCTGCCGGGCCACGGCGCGGCCGAAGTGCGCAGGGAGGGCGGCGGGTTCGCCGTCGGGCGCTGGGCGGCCTTCGGTTCTTCGGGGCCGGAGGCCGGATGACAGACGGCCGGCCGGTGGACCGCTCGTCCACCGGCCGGCCGTCGCGCCGTTCCGTTATTTCTTGTCTACTTCTTGTCCCTGATCTCGAAGGGCAGTTCCCGGGAGAGGAAGGGCAGGTCGCCGTTGCCCACCGTGAGCCCCGCGTCCGCGTGCTTGACGTCGCGGGGGGCGGACGGGGCGACGGCCACCCGGAGGCGGTAGACGGCGGTGGCGCCGGGCGCGAGCGGCTTGTTGTCGACGGGGCGGAACGTGGCGCTCATGCCGGGGTCGCAGCCCCCGGCGACGAGCGTGACGCGCTCCCAGCCGTGGCCGGGCCGGTACTGCTGGAGGACCAGGTCCTTGGGGGTGAGGGCATGGCCGCCGCCCTGGCCGTAGGCGAAGTAGGAGGCGTTGAGGGCGGGGTAGGGCCGGTCGGTGGTGTTCTTCACGGCGAGGGTGACCTCGCTCGCGGGGCCGCCGGGGGTGAGGGTGGTGTGCCGCTGCCAGCCGCTGACCGAGACGTCGGGCCGGGTGGCGGAGGCGGTACGGGCGGGGGCCCGGTAGGTGTGGCCCTTGCCGTCGTCGACGGACGCGGTGACGGTGAAGGTGCCGGGCTTGTCGAGGTCCTGGAGGCGCAGGGCGACGGTGTGCGGCTGCCGGTCGCTCGCGGCCGCGGTGACGGGGAAGGTGAAGACGCCGTGCCGCGGCGCGTCCGACGTGCTCGGGCGGGTGTCGAGGTCGACCCAGCGGTGCGCCTCCGGGACGTAGCGCTGGACGTTCAGGGAATCGGTGCCGAAGCCACGGCTGTCGACGTCGAGGCGCACCGTGCCCTTGGTGACGGGTGTGCGGAGGGTGACGCCGGAGCGGGTCCACAGGCCGATGGGGGCCTGGCCGGGCAGGCTGTAGGAGATCTTCTCCTTGGCGGAACCGACCGCGGCCCGCTCGGCGGGGGCGGTGTCCGCGGCGGCCATGGCGGCCTGGGCGGCCGTCGCCTTGGCGTCGCCGCAGCTGTCCGCCGCCGTGGTGCTCCCGGCCGGTATGGTCGTGGCCTGCCCCGCGGACCCTGCGACGAGGGCCAGCCCGGCCGTCAGCGCCATCGCGGAACCCACGGCGGCGCTCCTCGCGCCCAGCCACCGCCGCCGCGCGACTCTCTGTGTCATTTACCGCCCCCTGCGTCCGGGTTTGTACGCACACTCGTACGTCTCTGGTGTCAGAGATTGTCTCCTGTAGCCGATGGTTCCCTCTACCACTGGAAATAGCGCGAATTCCTGGGGACGTGCGGCGTGTTGCCCCCTGAGGGGGAACCGGGGAGCCGGAGGGTGCGCGGCGCCCGCCCCGGCGCGCTGTCGGGCGCGCCGGGGCGGGCGGTGTTCCCGGTGTCCGCGGGGCGGGGCGGGCTCAGCCGCCCTGTGCCTGCAACTGGAGCAGGGCGGCCACCAGTTCGTCCACCTCCTCGGCGGTGTTGTAGAGGGCGAGGGAGGCCCGCGCCGCGCTCTCCAGGCCGTAGTGGCGCAGGGAGGGCTGGGCGCAGTGGTGACCCGCGCGGATGGCGATGCCCGCCTGGTCGAGCCGGCGGGCGATGTCCATCGGGTCGTGGCCCGCGAGGGTGAAGGTCATCACGGCGATCTTGTCGGGCGTGGTACCGAGGATCTCCAGCCCGGGGACCGTGGCGAGGGCCTGCTCGGCGTAGTGGAGCAGCGCGGTCTCGTACGCGGCGACCGCGTTCCGGTCGAAGGAGGTCAGCCAGTCGATGGCGGGCTTGAGGGCGACGACCCCGGAGATGTGCCCGGTGCCCGCCTCGAAGCGGTGCGGCACGGGCGCGTAGGTGACGTGGTCGAAGTCGACCTTGTCGATCATGTTGCCGCCGCCCTGCCACGGGGGCATGGCGGCCAGGACCTCCGGCTTGCCGTAGAGCACGCCGACGCCGGTGGGCCCGTAGAGCTTGTGGGCGGAGAAGGCGTAGAAGTCGGCGTCGAGCTCCTGGACGTCCACCGGGAAGTGGGCGACCGCCTGGGCCCCGTCCACCAGCACCTTGGCGCCGTAGCGGTGGGCGAGCGCCGTCATCTCGCGCACCGGCGGCACGGTGCCCAGCACGTTCGACGCGTGGCTGATCGCGACGAGCTGGGTGCGGCAGGAGAGGAGGTCGGCGTAGGCGTTCTGGTCGATGCTGCCGTCGGGCAGCAGCGGGATGGGGACCACGCGGGCGCGCCGCTCCTTGGCGACCATCTGCCAGGGGACGATGTTCGAGTGGTGCTCCAGGGTGGAGACCAGGATCTCGTCGCCGGGGCCGAGGTTGGCGCGCCCCCAGGTCTGGGCGACGAGGTTGATGGCCTCGGTGGTGCCCCGGGTGAGGACGATCGTGTCCGGGGAGGGGGCGCCCAGGAAGTCCGCGGCCGCGGCCCGGCCTCCCTCGTAGAGGTCGGTGGCCTCGCGTGCCAGGGTGTGGGCGCCGCGGTGGATGTTGGAGTTGGCGGTGGTGTAGTACGAGGCCAGGGTCTCGATGACCTGGCGAGGGGTCTGGGTGGTGGCGCCGTTGTCCAGCCAGACCACGGGGCGGCCGTTGACGGGCCGTTGCAGGATGGGGATGTCCTGGCGGGCCGCCTCGGGCGTGAACTGCCCGCCGCGGGTGGCCGCTCCGGCCAGGGGGACCCCGTTGCCCGTGAAGGCCGCCGGTAACTGCGGGACCGCGTTCGGGAGGGCTCCGGTGGCGCCCGGTAAGGCGCCGGGCAGTTGCGGGGCCATGCCCGTACTGGGGAGCGCGCCCGTGGGCGGGTGCGGGGCGGGGGCCCGCCCGCCCCACGGCACGTCAGGAGTAGTCATGGTACTTCGACACCTCGACGTTCTGGAGCACGGCGACGGCGTCCTCGACCAGCACGGCGGCGCTGAAGTACGCCGTCATGAGGTACGAGGTGATGCCCTTCTGGTCCATGCCCATGTTGCGCATGGCCAGGCCGGGTTCCACCTCGTCCTGCACCTTGCCGGGACGCAGGCCCACCACGCCCTGCTCGGCCTCGCCGACGCGCATCAGCAGGATCTCGGTGGTCTCGGCGCCGGCCGGGCCGGTCATCCGCACCTTGTCGGACGGGAGCAACGGGATCCCGCGCCAGGTCAGCAGCGGGCTGCCGAATCGCGTGTCCATCACCGGGGGCACACCCCGGCGCGTACATTCCCGGCCGAAGGCGGCGATGGCCTTGGGGTGGGCGAGGAAGAAGCCGGGCTGCTTCCAGACCTTGGCGAGCAGCTCGTCCAGGTCGTCGGGGGTGGGCGCGCCGGTGCGGGTCTGGACGCGCTGGCCGGGGGCCACGTTGTGGAAGAGCCCGAACTCCGGGTCGTTGAGCATGGCCCGCTCCTGGCGCTCGCGGAGCGCCTGGACGGTGAGGTTGGCCTGGGCGCGGGTCTGGTCGATGGGCTCGTTGTAGAGGTCCGCGACGCGGGAGTGGACGCGCAGCACGGTCTGGGCGAGGCTCATGTGGTACTCGCGGGGCGTGTCCTCGTAGTCGACGTACGTGCCGGGGAGTTCGGGTTCGCCGAGGTGGCCGGAGGCGAGGTCGACCGGGACCTCGGCGCCCGCCGGCTTCCGGTCCCCGGCGGTGTAGGCGTCGAGTGCCGTGCGCAGCGCCTCGTCACGGCCCGCGGCCTCGGCGAGGCGGGCGCGGTCGAGGCAGAGGGCCACGCCGGGGGTGACGGCTTGGACCCGGTGGGGCAGCTGTCCGCCGGAGGAGAAGGCGTCGAGGTCGAAGAACTGGCCGTCGCCCACGACCTCCGCCAGGGCGTCCTGGCCGTAGCGGCCGGTCACCCGCTTCTCGGCGCGACCCTGGACGAGCACCCACAGCCTGTCGGCGGTGTCGCCCTCCTGGGCGAGCGTGTCGCCCGCCGCGAAGGCGATCTCGGTGAAGGCGGCGGCGAGTTCGCGGAGGAGCCCTTCGTCGGCCTCCCGCAGGTACGGGATCTCCCGCAGGTCCTCGGGGACGATGTGGTGGGTGCCGTTGTCGGTGTAGCTGCTGATGCGGTCGTCGCCGAGGATGAAGGTCCGGCGGCGGTTGACGCGGTAGACGCCGGATTCGATGTCGACCCACGGCAGGGCGCGCAGCAGATAGCGCGGGGTGATGCCGCGCATCTGCGGGGTGGTCTTGGTGGTCGTCGCCAACTGCCGTGCTGCATCGGTACTGAGGCTGAGCCGGTCGTTCATGGGGACCTCCTCGGAGACGGGCGTGGCTCCGGCCCGCGGCCGGGCCACACACGGACGAGGATGATCATCTTCTTGCTAACGCCCGTTCACAAGACGCCATGTTCCTGCAACAGTCCTGAAATAATCGGCCGGTTCGGTGGGCGCCTTCGTGCGGGAGCGGGCTATTTGTCCTCGCCGGATGCCTGACCAGGTCCGGGTGCGCGCCGTCGCTCCCCCGGACGGGCCCCGGCCGCGCAGCCGACGGCCGGGGCGGGGCCACACATTCGACCGAGAATCACCAACCACGCACCCACCAGCAGGAGATGGACGCGCTGCGGGACGCCGTGCCAGCCCGGTCGGCCGAAAAGCGGCCCCACCGTCGCGAGCGCCGACGCCAGCGCGGCGGCCAGCAGCCAGGGCCCCCACCGGCGTGCCAGCGGCCACCGGCCGGGATCCGTCCGGGAGGCCACGACGCACAGTGCCATGGACGCGAACAGGGCCGCGTGGGCGAGCCCGCTGGTGCCCGTGTGCCAGGGATTGACGGCCTCGCAGGCCCGGTTGACGGACGGCGCGCAGCGCATCGGCACGAGCACGTCGGCCACGGACGCGGCGGCGAAGGCCACCAGCGCCCAGCGCCCGCCGGTGACCCACCGGTCCGCGCGCGGCCCGCGCGGCAGCGCTCCCGCCGCCATCAGCAGGGCCGTGAGGATCTCGATCCCGCCGAAGAGCGTGTGGAGGCGCTGGTCGGCGGCGTAGAGCTCGCTGACGTAGGAGTGCCGGGGGTCCAGCCCGGTGGGCAGGAGGAACTCCAGGACCCAGGCGTTGTAGAGGACCGCCGCCGCGAACAGCGGCCACCCGGGTGCCGGGGCTCCCCGTACGGCGGCGGCCGCCGCGGGCGGTCGGGGCACGGGGCTCAGGTCGCCCGCGCCGGGGCGTCGCGGACGGGTCGCGCGGCTCCCGGAGCCGCGGCGGTCATGAGCGCGCTCCCGGCCCGTACGCCGGTCCGGGCGGCTGCGGCTGCTGCGGCGCGGAGGTGTGGGGTGCCGTGGACGGCGAAGGGGCCGTGGACGAGGGCGACTTCGGCGGGGGAGGGCTGCTGGGGGGCTCGCTCGACGACGGCGGTCCGGACGGTGTGCCGGCGCTGGGGCGCGAGGTGGGGCTGTCGTTGTCGCCCCTGCTGCCCACCGGCCGCTGGAACCACCGGCCGGTCTGCGGGTCGTAGACGACCATGACGTCCATGGGCCCGCGGGCCGGCACGACGACGATCACGTCCCCGGGGCGGTAGGCGTGCCACGCCTTCCCCTTGGCCTCGGGGGTGCCCTTGACGGCGACGGGCGGCGAGAGCGGGTTGCCGCAGGCGCAGCGCACGCGGGGCATGCCCCGGTTGTCGACGAGCACGGCCGTGCCGGCCTGGAGCACGGACTGGAAGGCGGTGGCGGAGCCGCTCCGGTAGCCGTGGTTGGTCACCCGGGTGTCGGCGCGCAGTTGCAGGGGGGTGAGCCCGCGCAGGTAGTCGGGGATGTAGCCCGGTTCGATGGAGGCGGCGGAGGCGAAGGCGCGGGCCTTCGTCTGGTCCTCGGTCAGGTAGCCGATCTGGCGCTCGACGTCGCAGCTGGCCACGTCCTGGGTGCCACCGTAGAGGCCGGGCGCGGAGCCCTCGACGCTCCGGGTCCCGGAGGACCCCGTGCCGGCGGGGGCGGAGGGCGAGGCGGTCGCCTGCGCGGCGGGCTCCTTCGCCGTCGACTGGGTGAACGGGTCGGTGCCGTCGGCGGAGGCCGCCTGGAGGAAGACCTCGCCGGAGCCGCCGTTGTCCGAGCGGAGGAAGAAGACGGCGAGCGCGGCGGCCGCGACCAGCACGCCCGCGAGGAGCGCGACCTTCGGCACGGACCGCCACCAGGGTGACCGGTCTCCCCCGCCGGGCCCCTCCTCCGGGGTGCCGTGTCCGCCGGCCGGCGGGGCGGGCGGCACGGGCGGCACCGCCGGCCCGGACGGTCCTCCGGGCGTGGCCGGGGCTCCCGAAGGCCAGTCGGGCCGGGTCGGTTCCGGGGCCCCGGACGCCCCGGAACCGGAGCCCTGCCCGGACCCCTGCCCGGAGGGGCCCTGCCCGGACCCCTGCCCGGACAAGGGGCCGGAGGGCGGGCCGGAGGGACGGTTGCCTGACGGTGGTTCGGACGACACGGGTCCTTCTCCTACGCTGTGGGCTCTTCCTGACTGCCCTGATTTCTTGCGGTTCTCGCCGCGGTTCATTCTGTGTCGCAAACCCGCGCGCCCCGCAAACGGAAGCGGCACCCGGAGGCCCGCCCGACGGGTGGCGCGGCGGCTCCGGACGTACGTTGACCTTCCGGGGCCGCCCTGGCCCCTCCCCCGCCGATGACGTTTCCGGAGGCAGCGTGAGCCAGCCACCGAGGGCCGCCGCGCGGCACCCCGTACGCGCCTGGCCGGCCGCCTTGGCGGCCGTGGCCGCCGGGGTGTCGGCCATGTTCGCCGTCGCCGCGCTGGGGCTGTGGGCCGCCGGGGCCACCGGGCTGCCCGGCGGCGCCTTCCCCGCGGTGGTCGCCGCCACCGTGGTCACGGCCGTCGGCGGTTCGGTGGAGTTGTCGGGCGGCGCCGGCTTCTTCGGCCGTACGGGCGCGCACCTGGATGTCGTACCGCTGTCCGTGACGCTGGCGGGCGCCCTGGCGACGGCCGTGGTCTTCCTGCTGCCGCTGCGCCACCGGGCGGTGGCGAGCGGCGGCGAACTGCTCGGCAGGGTCGCCCGTACGGCCGTACTGTGGCTGCTCGCCCTAGCGCTGATCGCCCTCGCCGCCCGGCACACGTTCCGCATCGACCTGGGGGATTCGCTCCTCGGCGACATCGGCGCGGCCCTGGGCGCGACGCCGACCGTCGGTTTCCGGGCGGCCATGGGGCCCACGCTCGGTCTCGGCCTGCTGTGGCTGCTGGTGCTGCTCGCCGTGGCCGTCGCGGTGTCCCGCAAGACCCCGTTGCCGTCGCGGCTGCTGCGCTTCCAGGACGCGGTCCGGCCCGCCGCGTTCGCGATGCTGGTGGTGCTGCTGGCGTACGTGGCGGTCGGCGTCATCGTCGGCGTGGTGGTCCTGTGCACGCGCGGCCACCCCGCGGAGACGCTCGCCGTACTGCTGTTGGGACTGCCCGACCTCGCGTGGCTCGCGTTCGGTGTCGGGTTGGGCGGCACCTGGGACGGGCGGGTCCCCGACGCCATCGGGCTGCCGGCGCCCGAAGCGCTGGCCGCGGTGCTGCGGGTGAAGCACGGCACGGCCGCCGTGAACGTCTCCTCGCTCGCCGAACAGGACGGGCGCGCCTGGCTGTTGGTGGCCCTGGCGGCGGTCGCGCTGCTCGCCGCGGGCTTCGTCGCGGCCGTGCGCTCCCCGGCCGGAACCCGACCCTGGCGGCACGCCGTGCGGCTCGCGGTGGCCCTGGCGGTCACCCTGCTCGTCGTGGGACTGCTCACCCGGATCTCGGCGCGGTTCGGACTGTCGCTGCTCGGCGTAGGCGACCTGGCCGCGTTCGGAGGCGAGGTCACCCTGCGCCCCCGGCTGTGGCTCCTGCTGGGACTGGGCCTGCTGTGGGGACTCGTCGCGGGCTTCATCGGCGGCCTGCTGGCGCGGCGGGTACACCGCAAGGGCGAGCAAGGGGAGGGAACCGGCCTCCCCCGGGACGGAATCCGGGACCGAATCCGGGGAAGGTAGCCGGGGGAGATATCCGGGGGATTCCGAGGACCCCGGACGACGGGGGTCAGGGCCCCATGACCGTGAGTGCGCGCAGTCTCCCCCGGGGCGGGCACGGAGTGCCGACGGTGGGGCCGACCAGCCAGAGCAGCCAGTCGGCGAGGCTCGCCAGGCGGCGTACCGAGGCGGCGGCATCCAGGAGGGCGGGGTCGGTGCGGGCGAGGTCCGCCAGCGCGTGGGCCGTCACATGCGCGACGACGTCGCAGAACGCGCTCCGGCGCTCGTCCCGCATGCCCAGGAGCCCCAGGACGAGGCTCCGTTGGCGGGCGTCGTGCCGCCAGAGGCCGAGGGCCGCCCGGCGCAGCAGCAGGGACGTGGGGTCGTGTCCGGTCAGTGTGCGGTGGAGTGCGGCGCCGAGGCGCTCGGCGGACCAGGAGCGGGCGGTCCGTTCGGCGGCGTAGGCGGAGAGGTCCGGGCTCCGGCGGGCCAGGCATTCGCCGTCCAGGAGCGCGAGAGTCATGCCCAGCGCGGCCAGCGGGTGTCCGTGCCCGACCGCGTCGCCGACGAGGGCGCAGCGTCCCCGTCCGTAGAAGGAGCGCCTGCGGAAACGGGCGGCCGCCCACTGCACCTTGCCGCCCGACAGCGCCTCGGAGAAGGCCGGGCGCAGGCCGCTGGGGAGCGCGGCCGCGTAGCCGTGCCGCAGGTAGCCGCGGATCTCGGAGGGGCCGGGGCAGGGGAAGGGCACGTCGAGGACGAGACGGACGGCGTCCGGCGCCACCCGGTAGGCGAGGGCCGGGCCCGGGCCGCCGAGGAAGACGTGGCCGTAACCGCCGCATGGCAGCCGGGCACCGGGGAGCAGCAGTCCGGCGATGCGGGACAGCGGCGCGGGCGGCGGTTCGTCGGGGCGGAGCAGGCGGCGCACCGTGGAGGCACGGCCGTCCGCCCCGACGATCAGCCCGGCGCGTATCTCCTCGCGGGTCGTGCGGGCTTGTCCGGCCGTGGTGACGGCGGTGACCCGGTCGCCTTGGCGAAAGGCGACGCCGGGGGTGTCACGGACGGTGCGCAGGAGCAGTGCGGCGAGAACGTGGTGGTACACGCTCAGGGCGATGCCGTCGGGGTAGGGGCAGTTCAGTGGGGGGTTGCCGTCGTCGGTGTGCAGCCGGAAGCCGTGGTTCGCAGTGAAGTCCCGGCCGGCCGGGTCGATCCCCATCCGGCGCAGCGCCGTCACCCCGGCCGGGTGGAGCCACTCCCCGGCCAGTCGCCGGGTGGAGGACGGGCCCGGCTCGACGACCAGGACGGTGGCGCCCTGGCGGGCGAAGGCCAGCGCCGTCATGCAGCCCGCCGGGCCGGCCCCTGCAACCAGTACGTCCACGCTCCGCACGAAATCCCCCCAGGCGCCCCCTCGACCCACTTCTGCTCACGCTTCGAGGTCGCTAAACTACTTTGTGTGATCGTGTGTTCATGATGCCTGGGGAGGGCTCATGGATGGGGGCGGGGTGGTTCTGGTCACGGGCGCCACCGGGCATCTGGGGGCCAATCTGGTACGTGCGCTGCTGGCCGAGGGGCGGAAGGTGCGTGTGCTGCTCAAGGGAGCGTCCGGCCCGGCGCTCGACGGCCTCGACGTGCACCGTGTGCCGGGCGACCTGAGGGATCCGGAGGCCGTGGGGCGCGCTGTCGCCGGCTGTGGGGAGGTCTACCACTGCGCCGCCCGGGTCTCGACGGCGAACGGCGGCGAGCGCGGAATCTACGAGGTGAACGTGGTGGGCACCCACCACCTGCTGGCCTCCGCCCGGCGGGCGGATGTCCGGCGGGTCGTGGTCACCGGGTCGTTGAGCGCGACCGGTTGGCGGCGCGGCGTCCCGAGCACCGAGGAGGATCTCTTCTACCCCTTCGGGCAGCACACTCCGTACACCGTCAGCAAGATGCTGGTGGAGCACGAGTGCGCCAAGGCCGCGGCACAGGGGCTCGATGTCGTCGTCGCGACGTCCACCGCGATCATCGGGCCGCACGACTACCGGCCGTCCCGGATGGGCCGGCTGCTGCTGGATTTCGCGAACGGGCGGCTGCTGGCCTACGTCCCGGGCGGTTTCGAGTTCGTCTCCGTCACGGATCTCGTCGCGGGGCATCTGCTGGCGATGCGCCACGGGGTCGCCGGCCGGAAATATCTGCTGTCCACCCGCTACCACACGGTGGACGAGATGCTCGATCTCTACGGCGCGGTCTGCCGGCGTCCCCGACCGCGGCTGCGGGTGCCGTCGCCGGTGATGGCGGGTGTCGCCAGGGTCGCCGCGCCCGTGGTGTCCCTGCTGGCCCCGTGGCACGAACCCAGGCTGACCCCGGCGGCGGTGGGCTTCCTCCGTTCCCGGCGGCGGGCGGACTGCGCCAGGGCCATCGGGGAGCTGGGCTACCGGCCGACGAGTGTGGCCCGGGCGGTGGAGGAGGCGTACGCCTGCTTCGCCCGGCGCGGGCTGATCGGCGGCCACCGGGGCGCGGCGCCGCCACGGCGCCGGGGCGCGGCGCCCCCGGGGGATGCGGCGGGGCCGTCATGACCGGCCCGCCCGGCTTCGGGGAGGCGCGCGGCAGGCGCCAGAAGGTCCTGGCGGCGGGTATGGATCCCGACCACTGGTATCCCGTCGAGTACGACGGGGCGCTGCGCCCCGGGAAGACCCTGGCCACTTCCTTCTGGGACCGGCGGATCGTGGTCTGGCGCGGCCGGGACGGCTCGCTGCACGCGCTGGAGGACCGCTGTGCGCACCGGCAGCTGCGACTGTCCGCGGGCGTGGTCGACGGCTGCCATCTCACCTGCGAGTACCACGGCTGGACCTACGGCGGGGACGGCCGCGTGGTGCATTACGCCCACGATCTCTTCGGGCGCGCCGAGCCCGAAGTGAGGGTGCGCACCTACCCGGTGACGACCCGTCACGGCCTGATCTGGGTCTTCCCGGGCGACCCCGCCCGCGCGGCCGAGCGGCACGTCCCCGGCATCCCCGAGCTGACCGGCCCCCGGCCCTGGCCCCGGATGGACATCTCCTTCGTCTGGCGCGCCCACCATTCCCTGATCATCGACAACACGAGCGACTTCACCCACGCCTATCTGCACCGCAGGTACCGGCCGTTCTGGGACGCCAAGCTGACCCACCACGGCGTGACGGAGGACGGGGAAAGCGTCGAGATCTCCTACGACGCCTTCATCGGCGGCGGCCGCTTCGTCCGGCACTTCGTCAACCGCAGGCGGGCCGACACCACGTCCATCGACATCACCTACCGCTACCCTTACCAGTTCTCGGACACCGGCGGTTACATCAGGCACTGGCTCTTCCTGCTCCCCATGGACCGCCGGACCACACGGGCCTTCTTCCTCTTCTACTTCAAGGCCGACGGCATCCAGGTCCCCGGCACCGGCCTGACCGTTCCGTACCGGCTGACGGCGCCCCTGATGCGTGCGGTCAGCGCGTTCACCGCACGCCCGACGCTGTCGCAGGACGGCGCGGCGGTGGAGGGCGAACAGCTGGGGTACGAGCGGCACTTCGCCGCCCCCACGGTGGAACTCAACCCGGCCGTCAGGCTCTGCCAGGACCTCACCATCCGCAAATGGGGGGAACACCTTGCCCGTGACGCACACGCCCGACGGTCCCCCGGCGCGCGGCTCCGGCCCGAGCCCGGCCCAGGCGCACCGCAGGGCCCTTGACCGGCTGCTGTCGCTCCAGCACCCGTCGGGCTGCTGGGAAGGGGAGATGGTGTGGAACACCATGATCCTCTCCCAGTACGTCATCGTGTGCCGCATCGTCGGGCGGCCCCTGCCGGAGCCGACCCGCGCGGCGATGACGCGGCACTACCGCGTCACGGTCACCCCGGAGGGCGGTTGGAGGCTGCACCCGGAGTCGGACGGTCCCTCCCCGTACTGCACGGTCCTCGCCCATATCGCGCTCCGGCTGCTCGGCAGCCCGGCGGACGGACCGCTGTGCGCCGACTCGGCGGCCTGGCTCCGCTCGCGGCCGGGGGGAGCGCGGGCGGTGCCCACCTGGGGCAAGATCTGGCTGGCCGTCGCGGGGCTCCACGACTACCGGGCCGTCAACCCGCTGCCCCCGGAGCTCTTTCTGCTGCCGCGCCGGTTGCCCTTCCACCCCGACCGGCTCTACTGCCACACCCGTGCGATCTACCAGGCCATGGCCTACCTCTACGGAATCCGCTTCTCCGGAGACCTCGGCCAGCCACTCACCGCGGAGTTGCGACGGGATCTGCTGGACCGGGGACGGCCCCGGGAGCAGTCGGCCTTCCGCTCGGAACGCCGACTGCTCGGCGCGGACGCCGTGGTCCCCCCGGGCCGCGCGCTGCGGGCCGCGTTCGACATGCTGGCGCTGTACGAGCGCCGTCCCCTGCGCCGGACGCGTGCCCGCGCGCTGACCCGCTGTCTGGCCCGCGTGGTCCATGAGCAGGAGACGACGCACGACCTCGGCCTGTCCCCGGTCAGCTCCCTGCTGAACGTCCTGGTGCTGTACGCCTCGGGGGCGGACCCGGCGGCAGTGGACCGGGCTCTGACGGCCGCCGATCACTGGCGCTGGGCGGACCCTGAGCGTGGCATCCGCTACGCCGGCGCCCGGACGCAGACCTGGGACACCGCGTTCTCCGTCGAGGCCCTGCTGGCCCACCGGCCCGCCGACCGGGACGGCCCCGCCACAGGCCCCGCCCTCCGCCAGGCGTGCGGGTATCTGCGCGACGCCCAGGTCACCGAGGACGTCCCGCGTCCCGAGGTCACCGCCCGCGCCCCGGCCGTCGGCGGCTGGTGCGTCTCGGACAGTGGTCACCGCTGGCCCGTCAGCGACTGCACGGCCGAGGCGGTGGCCGCGCTCCTGCACGCCCGCCGGTTCCTCCCGGACGTGCCCGTGTGCGACGCCGGACGGTTGCGGCAGGCGGTCGCGTTCCTGCTGCACCGGCAGAACCGGGACGGCGGGTTCGGGTCGTACGAGCCGCGCCGGGGCAGCCGTCTGCTGGAGGCGGCCAACCCGTCCGAGATGTTCTCCGCCTGCATGGTGGAGGGCTCCTACACCGAATGCACCGGCTCCGCCCTGGTCGCCCTCGCCGTGCTCGGGCGGCCGGAAGACCGGGCGCGCTCCGAGGCGGTGGAGCGGGCCGTCCGGCGCGGTGCCCGCTTCCTGCTCCGGACACAGTGCCAGGACGGCTCCTGGCGTGCCGCGTGGGGAGTCAACCGCATCTACGGAACGCTCTTCGCCGTCCGGGGGCTGCGCGCCGCCGGGATGTCTCCCGCCCATCCCCGGCTGGCTCGGGCCGCGTGCTGGCTGGAGTCGGTGCAACGGGCCGACGGCGGCTGGGGCGAGCACCACCGCGGATGCACCGAGGACCGTTATGTCGAACACCCCGACAGCCAGCCCGTGATGACCGCCTGGGCGCTGCTCGCGCTGCTGGAGATCACCGGTCCCGCGTCGGCGTCCGTGCGCGATGGCGTCCGCTGGCTGTGCGAGCGGCAGGCGGAGGACGGTTCCTGGCAGCAGGCGGCGGCGACCGGCGTCTTCTTCGGCACGGCCATGCTCGACTACCGCCACTACGCCGACTGCTTCCCCCTCTGGGCCCTCGGCGCCCACCTCACCGCTCTCGACCGGGCCGGCTGACAGCCTCACGGCTTCCGTGCGGCTCCCTCACCCCGCGCGGCCCCGCCGTGCCAGCGCCTCGACCACGTCCGTGGTCTGCTGCCCCGTCGGCGCGGGCAGCGGGAACACCCGGCCCCGGGAAGCCTGCGACCGCAGTGCTCCGGCCAGCTCCCCGGGGGTGCGGGGCCAGGGAACGAGCCCGGCACGGGCGAGAGTTGCGGCATTGCGCCTGCCGTGCCCTGCCAGCACCTGGTAGCTGACCGCCGGCAACCCGGCGACCAGCGCCTCGGTCAGCGACAGACCCCCGGCGTTGTGGACCAGGACGTCGGCCGCGGCCATCAACTGCGGCATGTCGTCGCGCCAGCCGAGCGCCACGACGCCCCGCAGGGCCGTGGCCTTCCGCCGCAGGCGGTCGTTGCGGCCGCACAGGAGGACCGCCGTGGTGCCGGGCACCTCCCGCACCGCCGTGACGCTCGTCATCACCTCGCCGGCCCCCAGCTCCCCCGCCACCAGCAGCGCCATCAGCCGGCCGGCCGGCACCCCCAGCTCCGCGCGCAACGCCCGGCGGGCGGCCTCGTCCACCGGCCTCCGGAACGCGGCGGCCACCAGCGGCCCGCCGACCGACATCGTCACCCCGTAACGCTCCGCGGCCTCCACCACCGTCGCCTGAATAACCGTCAGATATACGTCGAGGCCCGGATGCACCCACAGCCGGTTCGGCGCCGGATCGGTCAGACAGCACACCACGGGCATGCCGAGTCCACCGTCCTGCCGGAGCATGCCCAGGGCCTGTGACGCGAGGGGGAAGGTCGAGACCGCGACATCGAAGCCCCCGGCCGCCCAGCGCGCCACCTCGCGGCGAGCCCTGCCGCACACCCGGAGCGTCAGCCTGCGGAGGGTCGAATCGTGTTCCTCGCAGCGGGCCAGCCACTCGAAGACCCGGGGGGTGTACCGGGCGGTGAACGCGTGCCCGCCCCTCAGCGGAGCCCGGTACGGGCGAGGCAACGCGTCGAGAAAGTCCCGGCGGACGGCATCCACGCCGCGTTCCCGCAACCGACGGACGAGTTCTCCCGTGACACCGTCGTGCCCCGCGCCCATGCTGCCCGAGACCACCAGCACGCGCGGCGGCCTGTCCCGGCCGGCCGTCCCCGTCGGCATCAGGCCGAGCCGTGCTCTGCGAGCAGGGCGACCTCGCGGGCGAAGGCGTCCGCGAGCCGACGGGCGTCACCCGGCGAACGGTGGGTCGTCACGGCGACGAGGGAGGTGTCGGCGTAACTGCTGAGGATGAAGGAGCAGCATCCGACGGGCGGCACCACGGGAGACACCATGATCCGGACCAGCGGCTGCCCGCCGAGAGTCCATCGGGTGCGCCCCCAGGGCAGGCTCGTACAGCTCACGGCCGTATGCGCGGGCCTTGTGGCGCGGGCGAGAACGGCGTCCATCGCGCGTGGCCCCAGGAGTGACACCAGCCGGGCCGACTGCCAGGGCAGGTCCAGGGCACGGCGGCCGAAGGCGTCCACGAGACCGCGGCACGCCAGGAGACGGCCCGTCGGCGTATCGCAGTGGACGGGGAGGGGCAGACGGAACGTGCTCGCCAGATTGCCGAGTTCGTCGGTGTTGTCGACGGTGCGGAGGCTCACCGGGACCCAGGTGAAGACCCGGCCACGGCTTCGGGCACGTGCTCGGGGCCACCCGGCCGGGTCACCGAAGCAGGAGCGCAGGGCGCCGGCCGTTGCCGCCAGCACGGTTTCGGTGGTGGTCGCGGTATGGCCGGGCAGGGCCCTGCGCGCCGCCCGGAACGCGTCGACGTCGACAGGTGCCCAAGTGCAGGCAGGCCGGACACTCTGGCCGGAAGGCAACGGGACGGCCAGACCGGCCCCCAGGAAGCTGTCCAGAACGCGACGAGGATCACTGCGATCGGGAGGCCGACGAGGCTTCGGGACCGAGCCCCCGGAACCGTCCAGGAGCAGACGCGTCAATGTCATCGCCGACTGGCCGTCGGCCACGACATGATGCATGCGCAGCAGGAGCCCGTATCCCCCCTCCTCCGGGCACGCCATGACGCGCAGTTGCCACAGTGGCCGGTCCGGTGGCAGCGGACGCACCAGGAAACCGGACGCCCACGCCTCGAGCGTGGTTCCGGCCGGGTCCTGGACGACATGGTGTTCCGCCACGAAGGCAGGCTGTTCCGTCCAACGGTGCCGGCCGCCGCCGGGCGTCCCGGGCGGCGGCGTCAGCACCCGCCTGAGGCGCGGCAGTTGGCCCCACCTCGCCGACACGTGGCGCCGGAGGTCGCCCACGGCGGGCGGGCTGCCGCGCAGCAGGAACGTCACGCACCAGACGAGAGAACTACAGGTGTGCCGGGCCATGAAGCTGTCCGGCAACGACAAGGGAAAGGAACCGCTCATCGACCTGATACTGCCTGCGCGGCGGGCCCCTGAAACGCGACGAGAGCCACGGGGGCAGTGCCGACCGGGAAGGGGCGTGCGCTCCGGACGCCCCGTGCACCCGCGCGCCGGGTGCCACCCGCAGGGGTACGTGGTGTGCTGGCTCCGGCACGGACCCGTCACGGCGGCGGTGTACAGGTGCCGGGCACACGGAGGAGACCCAGATGGCGATCTTGGTGAAGGCCGAGCTGGCGGGCGTGACGACCGACCAGTACGACACCCTGAACGGCAAGCTCCAGGCACTGCCCGGCAACCCCTTCGAGGGCTGCCTCTCGCACGTCTGCGTCCCGACGGGCTCGGGGCTGATGATCTACAACCTGTGGGAGTCGGAGCAGGCCATGGAGAAGTTCATGGGGATCCTGATGCCGGTGGCCCAGGAGATGGGCCTGCCGCAGGGTTCACAGCCGGAGATCTCGCCGGTCCACGGGTACTGGACGCCATAGCTTTCCCCGTCGATCAGGGCGACAAGGTCCCTCGGCACCCGCCGCACGCCCCGCGTCGACGGGGCCGCGGCGGGGGCGTGGCTACTCGACGACGATCTCGACCGGGATGTTGCCGCGGGTCGCGTTGGAGTACGGGCAGACCTGGTGGGCCTGGTCGACCAGCTTGCGGCCGGTCTCGGCGTCGACGGAGTCGGGCAGTTCCACGCGCAGCGTGACGGCCAGGCCGAAGCCCTCGCCCTGCTTGCCGATGGCGACCTCGCCGGTCACCGCGGCCTCGCTGACGTCGACCTTCGCGTGGCGGCCGACGAGCCCCAGGGCGCTGGCGAAGCAGGCGGCGTAGCCGGCGGCGAACAGCTGCTCCGGGTTGGTGCCCTGGCCGTTGCCGCCCATCTCCGCCGGGATGGCCAGCTGGAGGTCGAGGCGGCCGTCCGAGCTGACGGCGCGGCCCTCGCGGCCGTGGGTCGCGGTGGCGACGGCGGTGTAGAGCGCGTCCATGGAAACCATTCCTCTCACAGTTCCTGCGGGACGGCCTGTCCGACCACCCCGCCCCTTCAGTAGAGCACGCAATTAAGTTGTGCACAACTAAATGGCGTAGGGCTACCCTGAAGGAATGACCGCCACACCGGACCCGCCGGACGAGGACTACCTCCGCCTCGACCAGCAGCTCTGCTTCTCCCTGAACGCCGCGTCACGCGCCTTCGGCAGCCTCTACCGCGTGCTCCTCAAGGATCTTGGGCTCACCTACCCCCAGTACCTGGTGATGATGGTGCTGTGGGAACACGGCGAGCTGCCCGTGAAGCAGGTGGGTGAGCATCTGCGGCTCGACTCCGGGACCCTGTCACCGCTGCTCAAACGGCTGGAGGCGGCCGGCCTGGTACGGCGCGAGCGCAGTTCCCGGGACGAACGGTCGGTGCACATCCACCTCACCGACGACGGCGCCGCCCTGCGTGAGCGCGCGCTCCTCGTGCCGCGCCGGATCGCCGCCGCGACGAGCTTCGGTCTCGACGAGGTCCGCGATCTGCAAGCGCGTCTCGACCGGCTGACGACCGCGCTGGACCAGGCGGCCCTCACGGCCGCACCGGACCGTACCTAAGGGCCTAAGAGGCTAAGGGCCTAAGAGGAGGGGAACACCGGGGCGGCCCAGCGCGGTGGCGGCGGAGGCCGCGAGGCGGCCGTGGCACCCGCCCGCCGCAGGGCCGCGACGAACCGCGAGCAGCTCTCGAACCGGTCGTCGGGCGCCTTCGCCAACGCCCCGCCCAGCACGTCGTTCACACCGGACGGCAGTCCGGGAAGCCGCGGCGGCGGCTCGTACTGATGCGCCCACAGCAACGCGATGTCGTCGTCACGCCGGAACGGCGGCGCGCCCGAGAGCATCTCGAACACCACACAGCCCAGGCTGTACACATCGCAGCGCCCGTCCACCGGCTTCCCGGAGATCTGCTCCGGCGCGACGTAGTCGAGCGTGCCGACGAACTGGCCCACCCGGGTGTAGCCGGTCAGGGACAGCGACTTCTTCGTCAGCCCGAAGTCGGTCAGGTACACGTGCTCGGGGTGCTCGCTGTCGGTGCCCTCCGCCACCAGGATGTTGCCGGGTTTGACGTCCCGGTGCACCAGGTCGTGGGCGTGGGCCGCGTCGAGGGCGGAGGCCACCTGGGCGGCGATCCGGCAGACGGTGTCCAGGGGCAGCGGACCGCCGCGGTCGAGGAGCGCGCGGAGGTCCTGCCCGGCCACGTACCGCATGGCGATGTAGAGCAGGCCGTCGGCCTCACCGGCCTCGAAGACGGGCACGATGTGCGGGTGGTCGATGGCGGCGGCCACCCTCGACTCGTGGCCGAAGCGCTGCCGGAAGGTGTCGTTGCGGGCGAGTTCGGGTGCAAGCAGCTTGAGCGCGACGGTGCGCCCGAGGCGGAGGTCGCGGGCGCGGTAGACGACGGCCATGCCGCCGCGTCCGATCTCGCTCTCCACCCGGTACGAGGCGATCCGGCGCCCGATCAGTTCGGAGGGCCGCTCGACGGGGTCGCGCCCGGGTGCCATCAGCCGTCACCCGGCCCGACGATCCGGGTGGCGGCACCGGGGCCGTCCGGCGGAACCCGCCCCGGCGCCCCGGGCTCCGGCGCGGGGAGAGACGCGGCGAGGACCGACATGGCCGTGCCGTCGCAGTAGCACCAGTGGCCCTCGTCCGGGTCGTAGAGCCAGACGGCGTCCCCGTCGACGACCACCCCGATCCGCAGCCCCTCGGTGCTCCGCCGGAAGGTCTCCCCGTCCAGCTGTCCGGCCGCGAGGCCGGCGACGGCCGTGCGGTAACGCCCCAGCGTCTCCTCGACCCGGGCGAGCAGCCGCTGCGCGTCGGTCGTACGGGTGAGCGGGCCTCCGGCCGCGGGCGGGCGCTGCGGCAGTGCCACCAGCGGCCGGGCGTCGACCCAGGCGGTCCAGCCGTTGGAGCAGAGCACCTGTCCCCAGTCGCCCCGGCGGTCCAGGAGCCGTACGGGCAGCAGCGGGTCGAGCGGCTCGGTGGGCACCGCCCCGTCCGGGGCCGACCAGGTGGGCAGGCCGTCCGGGGGCACGACGTGGGTGGGCCGGAAGTCCGCGGTGGCGTCCAGGACGGTGGCTTGGTTCATGGTGCGGCTCCCGCGGGTCTTACTTCCGCATGACGGTGGGCTCGTGGCGGCGCAGCAGCCGGACGACGACGATGCCGAAGAGGACCGACAGCACGGCCATCATGCTCATGTTGAGCAGCCAGGTGCCCGCGGCGTGGCGCAGGAGGGGGTCGGTGGTCAGCTTGCTGTCGACGGCGATGCGCCGCAGGTCGATCGTCCCGCCCATAGCGCCGAACGCCCAGCGCGAGGGCACCGGCCAGGCCAGTTGCTCCAGCCCCGGCACCCCGTGGAGCTTGACCAGTGCCCCGCAGAAGACGACCTGGACGATGGTGAGGAGGACCAGCAGCGGCATGGTGACCTCCTCCTTGCGCACCAGGGCCGAGATGAGCAGGCCGAGCATCATCGCGGTGAACGACAGCAGGGCCACGGCCGCCGTGATCTCGACGAGGGGCTGTGCGAGCACGCCCCGGCCGTGCGGGGCGCCGAGATCGACGCCGAGCAGGCCGACCAGGGTCAGCACCACCGCCTGGCAGACGGTGATCAGCCCCAGGACCACGACCTTCGACATCAGGTAGGCGGACCGGGACAGGCCGACCGCCCGTTCCCGTTGGTAGATCGCCCGTTCCTTGACCAGTTCGCGGACCGCGTTGGCCGCGCCCGCGAGTACGCCGCCGATGCACAGGATGAGCAGGGCGTTCATGGCGGTCTCGGCGGTGAGCCTGCTGCCCGCCAGGGCGCGGGTCATGGCGCCCATGATGAACGGCAGCGCGATCATGATGACGAGGAAGATGCGGTCGGCGGTCAGCGCCGCCGTGTACCGGCGGACCAGCGTGCGGAGTTGGGCTCCCCAGCTCTGGGCCTTGAGCGGCGCGGTGGCGGGCGCGCGGGCCGGGACCCCGGCCAGGTGGGGCTGTTCGGTGGCGGCGGCGACGTACTGGCGGTACTGCGGGGAGGCCCGGTACTGCTCCGCCCAGTCCCGGTCCGTGTCGTTCTCGAACGCCTCGAAGGCCTGCGGCCATTCGTCGAACCCGAAGAAGGGCAGGGTCTCGCCGGGCGGCCCGTAGAACGCGGTCCGGCCGCCGGGCGCGAGGACGAGCAGGCGGTCGCACAGGTCGAGGCTGAGCACGCTGTGCGTGACGACGATGACCGTGCGGCCGTCGTCGGCGAGGCCGCGCAGCATGGTCATCACCGAGCGGTCCATGCCCGGGTCGAGTCCGGAGGTGGGTTCGTCGAGGAAGAGCAGGGAGGGCTTGGTCAGGAGTTCCAGGGCCACGCTGACGCGTTTGCGCTGGCCGCCGGAGAGGCTGTGGATGGGCTGGTCGACGCGCTGCCCGAGGCCGAGTTCGCCGATCACCTCGTCGACGCGCGCCCGGCGCTCGGCCTTCGCGGTGTCGCCGGGGAAGCGGAGCTCGGCGGCGTAGCCGAGGGCGCGGCGCACGGTCAGCTGGGTGTGCAGGATGTCCTCCTGCGGCACGAGCCCGATGCGCGCCCGGAGTTCGGCGTAGTCGCGGTAGAGGTCGCGGCCGTCGTAGAGGACGGTGCCGCGGTCGGCGGGGCGCAGCCCGGTCAGGGCGTTGAGGAGGGTCGACTTGCCCGCGCCGCTCGGTCCGACGACGGCGAGGAGGGACTTGGCGCGCACGGGGAACGACACGTCGTCGAGCAGCGTCTTGCGGCCGTTGTCCACGCGGACGGAGAGGTCCTGGACGTCGAGGGAGACCTCGCCGGTGTCGAGGTACTCCTGGAGTTCGTCGCCGACGAGGCAGAACGCGGAGTGGCCGATGCCGACGATGTCGCCGGGCAGCACGGGAGCGCGGCGGACGAGGCGTCCGTTGAGGTAGGTGCCGTTGTGGCTGCCGAGGTCGACGATCTCGTAGCCGCCGTCCGGTGCGGTGCGGAATTCGGCGTGGCGGCGGGAGACGACCAGGTCGTCGAGGGCCAGGTCGTTGTCGGCGGCGCGGCCGATGCGGACGGTGCGGGAGGGCAGCGGGCGCACGGAGGTGGGCTGTCGGAACGTCCCGGTGGAGCCGGGCCGGGAGACGGGCGGCAGGGCGACGGGTCTGAGCACGAGGGCCGGGCCGTCGACGGGGTTGCCGAAGCGCAGCACCGTTTCCGGTCCCACGTCCACGGCGTGGACGCGTCTGCCGTCGTGGTAGGTGCCGTTGGTGCTGCCGGTGTCCTCGACCGTCCAGTGGTCCCCGACGGGGCGCAGCACCGCGTGGTGCCACGAGACCCGCGCGTCGCCGAACACGATGTCGCCCGAGGGATCGCGCCCCACGTGGAGGGTCCGGTGCGGACCCGTCGTCCACGAGCCGCTGTCGGACTCGATGACGAGTTCGGGGGCGGAGGGCGCGACCGGCCGCTCTCCCATAGGGGTAGTTTACGGCGGGCCCGCTGCCCCCGCCTTCGGAAGGAGACCGTCGTGACCGACCCCGAGCGGCTGCCCGTCTTTGTATACGGAACGCTGCGCCCCGGGCACGGCAACCACGGGCGGTTCCTGCGCGGCCGGACGGTGGCGGAGGAGCCGGCCCGGATGCGGGGCGTCGTGCTGTTCGAGGGACCGGGGTATCCGTACGCCGTGACGGACCCGGAGGGGGAGGTCCGCGGCGAGGTGGTGTGGCTCGCGCCGGACCGTTACGACGCGGTGCTGGCGTCGCTCGACGTGTTGGAAGGGTATGCGCCGGGCGGTTCCGCCAACCACTACGTCCGGGTGGTGCGCACGGCCGCGCCGGAGCGCGGGGGCACGGTACGGGTCTGGGTGTACCTGGCGTCGGAGGACGTGGCGCGGCGGCTCCGGCTGCGCGGCGGGCGGGTGCCGGGCAACAGCTGGCCTGGCTGACGGAGTTCGGGGACGGGCCGCCGGATCCGCACGCGTCTCACATGGTGAACACTTTCGCCGCGCGGACAACCTGGGCCCCAACAGTACCGTCCTCACCACCGAGTAGACGTCCCATCACCATCTGTTGGTCCTTTGTTAAGACTGGATCAACTGATCGGACATCGCGACTTTTCCTCTTTCATGGGCATGCCAATGCATGCATTGTTTTCCGCGGGACCACAGGGTTCCCGCGGTGCGCCAGTGACAGCACCGCGTGTATGCAGGCGGCCGGGCACGTCCCGAACCGCCCTCACCGCAAAGGGCGCTGAACAGTGCGTACATCCCCCACGACTCACCGGCGAGTGCTGATCACCGCCGTCGCGGTGGTGGCCGCGGCCACCATGGCGGGCACCGCCTCCGCGACCCCGCTCACGGACAAGGCCCGCGAGTCCGCCCACGCCTCCGCCGTCTCGGCGGCCACGGGCGCCGCCAACGCGGAGGTCGTCAAGGCGGCCCGCGCCGCCGCCGTCGGCCACTCCTCGGCGACCGGTGTCGGCAAGGCCGAGACCCTGACGGTCAAGGACACCCTCATCGACCCCGAGGGCAAGCGGCATGTCCGGTTCGCCCGGGTCTACCGCGGTGTGCCCGTGGTCGGCGGCGACCTCGTCGTCCACCTCGACGCCAAGCAGAGCTACCTGGGCGTGACCCGCGCGATACGTCACCAGATATCCCTGCCCAGCGTCACCCCCAAGCTGACGGCGCCGCAGGCGGCCGCCAAGGCCGCGGCCTCCGCCGACGGCAAGGCCGGCAAGACCGAGCTCGTGGTCGACGCCACGGGCGGCAAGTCGGTCCTCGCCTACCGCGTGACCGTCACCGACAGCCGCACCGCCCAGACCGGCGGCGTCCACTCCGTGGTCGTGGACGCGGGCTCGGGCGCGGTGCTCAGCAGCACCCCGCTCACCGACGGCTTCATATCCCCGCAGCTCAAGGCCAAGCTGCGCAGCACGGGTCAGCAGGCCGCCCCCAAGACGGGCGCGAAGACCGCCCCACCCGCCAAGGGCGGCAAGGCGCAGGGCTCCTTCCCCGCGCAGGCGACCGGCTCCGGTGCCTCCCTGTTCGTCGGCACCGTGCCGCTGACGACCACGCAGACCGGGACGAACTCCTTCACCCTCAAGGACCCCAGCCGCGGTGGCGCCGAGACCCGGGACGCCGGCGGCAAGGAGGTCAACTCCTTCAACGAAGGCAAGCCCTTCGTCCACACCAGCAACAGCTGGGGCAACGGCACGTCCTCCGACCCCTCCACCGCCGCGGTGGACGCGCAGTACGGCATCACCAGCACGCTCGACTTCTACAAGAGCACGTTCGGCCGGAACGGCATCAAGAACGACGGCGCGGGCCCGAACGCGGTCGTGCACTTCGGCGACAAGGTCGGCAACGCCTTCTGGTCCCCCGACTGCTCCTGCATGCTCTATGGCGACGGCGATGGAGAAACGTTCAAGCAGGCGCTGGTCGCCCTGGACGTCACCGGTCACGAGCTCACCCACGGCGTGGTCGAGGCGACCGCCGACTTCCAGCCCACCCGGGTGGACGCGCGCCAGAACCAGTTCGGCGAGGCGGGCTCGCTCAACGAGTCGTTCGCCGACATCTTCGGCACGGCCGTCGAGTTCAAGACGAACAACCCGGCCAACCCCCCGAACTACCTGATCGGCGAGAAGCTCGGCCTGGACCAGAAGTTCCTGCGCCGTCTGGACCGGCCGTCCGAGGACAAGCTCGAGGGCACGGTCGACTTCTGGGACTCCGGCTCCTACGACCGTGAGGTCCACGCGGGCTCCGGTGTCTCCTCGCACGCCTTCTACCTGCTCGCCGAGGGCAGCGGCAAGAAGACGATCGGCGGCGTGGACTACGACTCCCCCACGTCCGACGGCTCGACGGTGTCCGGCATCGGCCGGGACAAGGCGGAGCAGATCTTCTACCGGGCACTGACCCGGTACATGGTCTCGACCACCGACTTCCACGAGGCCCGCACCGCGACCCTGCAGGCGGCGGCGGACATCTACGGCGCGAACGGCACCGAGTACAAGACGGTCGACAAGGCGTGGGCCGCGGTGAACGTCACCGAGGCCAACACGCCGAAGGAAGGCCCGGCCGCCAAGCACTGACGGCCGGCGACGGTCACCTGCCTCCGGGGCGCCTCATCGGCGGTGCCCCGGAGGCACATCCGTCTCCGGAACAGCATTGCTCCCGGGCGGGAACAACAGCGATCCTGGGTGCCCAACGCCCGGGTTCCGTCCGAGGACCCGGTCCCGTCGAGAGGACACGATGGATCCGAGTCCCACACCGGCCAGACGCTTCTGGGAAGCCGTCGAGCCGCTGCACTCCCTGGTGTATTTCGCGCCCGAACCCGCCGCGGCGGCCAAGGCGGTCGGGCTGCCGAGCTGGTGGATGGGCTACTTCGCCGGACGGGTCGCGCCGCTCGGGGCGCTGGACGCCCCGCCCGTGGCCGCCATGTTCTTCGGCTTCGCGCCGGCGATGGTGGCCCGTTCGCTGCCCGACGCCTGGGCCTACGCGTCACCGGAGGCGGTGCTCGCCACCCGCCTCGACGCGGTGCGGGCGGCGCTGGAACGCGCGTTGCCACCCGGTTCGGAGGACCGTCTCGAACGCCTCGCGGAACTGCTGGAACGCGCCGTGGCGGCCTGCCGTTACGACGGGCGGCCGCTGGCGGCCGGCTGGTCCGGGGTGCGGCCGCCCCCGGAGGCCGCCGGGCGCGTGTGGCTGGCGGCGACAGTGCTGCGCGAGCACCGCGGCGACGGCCACGTCCTGGCCGCGGTCCACGCCGGGCTGAGCGGTCTGGACGCCACGCACACCCTCGTGGCGACCGGGGCGGCCCCCCTCGACGTCTTCCTGGCCAACAGGGGCTGGAGCGAGGCCGATTGGACGGACAGCCGCCGCAGGCTGGAGGCGCGCGGCCTGCTGGACCGTACGGCACGGCTGACCCGGAAGGGAGACGCGCTGCGGCGGCAACTGGAGGACGCCACGGACCGGCTGGCGGCGGACCCGGTGGCCGCACTGGGCGCATCGGGCGTCGAGGAAGTGATCGCCCTGGCCGGGCCGCTCAGCCGCCACCTCGTCGACACCGGATCGTTCCCGGTCCCCAACCCCATCGGCGCACCGCGCCCTTGAAGGAGCGCGCAGGGCGACTCCCCCACGCGTCCCCTGCGCGCCCCCACGTGTCTCCTACGCGCCGGAACGTGACGCCGACGGCGAGGCATCGGCCGTACCGAGGGTCCAACTGGCCAGCAGGCGCAGCGACTCCGCGGAGGCGGAGCCCGGTTCCGCGTGGTAGGTGACGAGCTGCTGCCCCGCGTCCGCGGGCAGCACCAGCGTCTCGCACGCGAGCGTCAGCTGCCCCACGACGGGGTGCCGCAGCTGTTTGACCCCGGGCCCCTTGTCCTGCACGTCGTGCGTGGCCCACAGCTCCCTGAACTCCTGGCTCTTCACGGAGAGCTCGCCGACCAGCGAGGCCAGCAGCGGGTCGTCGGGGTAGCACCCGGCGTCGAGCCGGAGGAAGGCGACGATGTCGGCGGCCTTCCGGTCCCACTCCACGTAGAGATCCCGGCTCGCGGGGTCGAGGAAGATCTGCCAGGCCATGTTGCGCTGGTGGTCGGGGAACTCGGAGAAGTCACCGAGGAGGGCACAGGCCATCCGGTTCCAGGCGATGATGTCGAGCCGCCGGCCGACGACGTAGGCGGGGACGTTGTCCATGCTGTCGATCAGCTGCTGCACCGCCGGGCGGACGCGCTGCCGCCGCACGACGGGCTTGCGCGTCCGGCACGGCCGGACCAGGTGGTTGAGATGGTCCCGTTCGGCCCCGTTGAGCCGCAGCGCCTCCGCGATGGCGTCGAGCACGGAGCTGGACACATTCTGTCCCCGGCCCTGTTCGAGGCGGGTGTAGTAGGCGACACTGACGCCCGCGAGCTGGGCGAGCTCCTCGCGCCGCAGCCCCGGCACCCGCCGTCGGCCACCGTGCGGTGTCAGGCCGACGTCCTCGGGGCTGAGGCGGGCTCGACGGGAGCGGAGGAATTCGCTCAGTTCGGTGCGCTGGTCCATGACCCCCAGTATGCGGGGCATCCGCGGGGGCCAGGGTGGTCCTGTCAGTGGTAGGCACGGCGAACGTAGGCAGAACGGAGTGCTGGCTACGGCCTCCGGACAGTCGCAGGATCGACACCATGAACCTCACCACTGTCCCCGCATACGCCGCGCCGTCCCCGAAGGCACCGCTGGAGCGGACCACGATCTCGCGCCGCGAGCCGGGCGAGCACGACGTCCTCATCGAGATCAAGTACGCGGGCATCTGTCACTCCGACATCCACACGGCACGCGGCGAGTGGGGCGAGGGCGGCACCTTCCCGGTCGTCCCCGGCCACGAGATCGCGGGCGTGGTGACCGCGGTGGGCTCCGGTGTCACCCGGTACGCGGTGGGCGACCGCGTGGGCGTCGGCTGCTTCGTCGACTCCTGCCGCGAGTGCGCCAACTGCGAGGCCGGTTTCGAGCAGTACTGCACGAACGGCATGGTCGGCACGTACGCGGCGACGGGCCGTGACGGCGAGACCACGTACGGCGGCTACTCCACGCACATCGTCGTGGACGAGAACTACGTGCTGCGCATCCCCGACAGCATCCCGCTGGACGCCGCGGCGCCGCTGCTGTGCGCCGGTGTCACCCTGTACTCGCCGCTCGCCCACTGGCAGGCCGGGCCCGGCAAGAAGGTCGCCATCGTCGGGCTGGGCGGCCTCGGCCACATGGGCGTGAAGATCGCGCACGCGATGGGTGCGGAGGTCACCGTGCTCAGCCAGTCGCTGCGCAAGAAGGACGACGGCGAGCGGCTGGGCGCGGACCACTTCCACGCCACCTCCGACCCGGCGACCTTCGAGACGCTCGCGGGCACCTTCGACCTGATCGTGAACACGGTCTCCGCCGATCTCGACCTCGGCGCCTACCTCTCCCTGCTGAGGACCGACGGCACGCTGGTCCAGGTCGGCGCCCCGGAGAAGCCGCTGCCGGTGTCCGCCTTCGCCCTCATCCAGGGCCGCAGGTCCCTCGCCGGTTCGATGATCGGCGGCATCGCGGAGACCCAGGAGATGCTGGACTTCTGCGGTGAGCACGGCCTCGGCGCCGACATCGAGCTGATCAGTGCCGAGCAGATCAACGAGGCGTACGAGCGGGTGCTCGCCAGCGACGTCCGGTACCGCTTCGTGATCGACACCGCGACGATCTGACCGGCGCCCCGGTGCCCGGCCCCGGCCGCCCCCGCGCGACTCCACGCGCCGGGGGCACCGGCGGCCGGGCATCGCGCGATTGTCAGTGGCCGGTGCCAGACTGAAAGGCGTCCGGGGGACAGGCGTTCTTCGCGATCCGCGGCGAACCGGGCCCCGGCGACGATCAGTCGAAGGAGCGCACCATCATGCTCAGTACCGACTTTGCGACCGGCTCGCCCAACTGGCTCGACCTCGGGAGTCCGGACACCGCGGCCGCGGCAGCCTTCTACGGTGCGGTGTTCGGCTGGGACCTCCAGTCGGCGGGCCCGGACGCCGGCGGCTACGGCTTCTTCCAGAAGGACGGCAAGACCGTCGCGGGCCTCGGGCCCCTCATGGAGGAGGGCGCTTCCCCGGCCTGGACCGTGTACTTCCAGACGCCCGACGCCGACGCGACCGCCAAGGCCGTCGAGCAAGGGGGCGGCACGGTGCGGGTCGCGCCGTTCGACGTCATGGAGGCCGGCCGGATGGCCTGTCTCACCGACCCGGGCGGTGCCGAGTTCTCCGTGTGGCAGCCCGCCGCGGTCAAGGGCGTGGAGGCGGCCTCGGAGAGCAACGCCCTGTGCTGGGCCGAGCTGCACTCCACCGACCCGTCGGCCGCCCTCTCCTTCTACCGCACGCTGTTCGGCTGGCGGAGCCAGGAGATGGCGATGCCGGAGATGACGTACACGGTGCTGTCCACGGCCGAAGGGGCCCAGGAGGACGCGTCCTTCGGCGGCCTCGTGGCCGCCCCCGACCCGGACGAGACGCGCTGGATCCCGTACTTCTCCGTCGACGACGCCGACGAGATCGCCGACAAGGCGCGGGAGAACGGCGGTTCGGTGCTCGTGCCCGCCGCCGACGTGCCGGATGTCGGCCGGATCGGCTGGCTCGCGGACCCCTTCGGCGCGCCGTTCGCGATCATCAAGCCCAACCCGCCGGCGGCCTGACGCACGGACGGTGTGCGGTCCCCCGCCTGCAGGAGACCGCACACCGTCCGTGCCCGCCGGGAGGGGGTCAGCCCTCCTCGGGCGCGGCCTCCGCCTCGGGAGCGGCAGCGGCTTCCTCCGCTTCCTCCTCCTCTTCCTCCTCGGTCGGTTCCTCGGCCTGGGCCGCGACGACCTGGAGCACGGCGGCGTCCTCGTCGATGGCCAGGGAGCTGCCGCGCGGCAGCTTGATGTCCCCGGCCCTGATGGTGTGTCCGGCCTCCAGGCCCTCGATGGACACGGTGAACCCTTCCGGGATGTGGGTGGCCTCCGCCTCCACCGGCAGGGCGTTCAGGATGTGTTCGAGCAGGTTGCCGCCGGGGGCCAGTTCGCCCTCGGTGTGCACCGGCACCTCCACGGTGACCTTCTCGCCCTTCTTGACGGTGAGGAGGTCGACGTGGACGAGGAAGCCGCGGACGGGCTCGCGCTGCACGGCCTTGGGGATGACGAGTTCGCTCTTGCCGTCGACGTCCAGGCTGATCAGCACGTTCGGGGTCTTGAGCGCCATCATCAGCGCATGGCCGTCGATCGATACGTGCTTGGGGTCGGCCCCGTGCCCGTAGACGACCGCCGGGACCTTGTTGGCGTGGCGGATGCGGCGGGCGTAGCCCTTGCCGAACTCGGTACGCATCTCGGCGCTCAGCTTTACCTCGGCCATGACTGCACTCCTCGCGTTCAGACTGTCCGTGTACCGGGTGGCCGTCACCCGGGCCCTGACAGACCTGGTACGAGGGGTGCGCCGATGACGCATCGCCGCACCCCATGAGTACGGCCTCCCTCGCCGAGCAACTCCGGGAGCTTAACCAGCACGGAGGCACGGACGTGCTCCGTCACTGCTCCGTACGGCCCAGGGAGCACTCCGATCGTGGGAGTTCCCCGGTGCGGCCGTAACGGGATCACGGCGCGCCCCGGCGGGCGTTCAGCGGGCGGAGCACCCGCGCGTCCGGTATCGAGCCGGTGCACGGAGCGCACAGCGCGGCGAGGCACCAGACCCGGCCCGCGTCCGTGTGCGTGATCACCTGACGGTCGGCTTCGCGTCCGCAACCGCAGGGCGCGGCGGGCCGTGCCGCCCCCGTGCCGTGCCCGTGGGCGGCGAGGTGGCCCGCGGCCGCGGTCCGCGCGGCGGAGGGCGACGGCAGCGGAACGGGATCCGGCCTGCACCCCGACTCCGAGCAGCGCAACGCCATCGGCCCCGGTGCCGGATACCGGTCGGAAACAATGGTCACTGTCCAGAGCTTCGCCACAACTCGCTCCCGAGGTAGGGGTTTCACGGTCACCCCCAGGGTGCGGTGCGGGTGCGGGCCCGCAACATCCCCCGTCGGCCCGTATACGGAATCGGCCCGCCGTGACGAGGGAGATCGGGCAGAATTTGCGGGCACCGTGCAGACACCGTCGCGCGATCGAGGGGAAGTCCATGAGCGGAATGCGAAGATTCAGCCGTAGGGGCGTGTTACTGGCGGGCCTGGGGGCCGGTGCCACCGCGATGGCTGCGGGGCTGGCGCCTCGGTTCCCCGGCCCGTTCGAGCTGTACGACACCCCGGCGTGGGCGGCGGCCGCCGCCCGTCAGGGGGCTGCCGGGGCCCCCGGGGCCTTCCCGGAGTGGAGCCGCTTCGCGCGGCTGGCCGACGGCACCTTCGACGAGGACGCCGATCCCACGCGCGACATGAAGCCGGTGATCGCCGCGCTGAAGTCGCAGAACGTCAATGTGATCGAGCTCGACACCATCCTGTCGAACTGGATCACCGAGGCCGACTTCGCCACCCATCTCGGCAAGATCAAGAGCTTTGTGGAGCTGGCGCACGCCTCCGGTATCCGCGTGGTCGTGTACTACCCCTCGCTGGAGGTCATCAGCGTCGGCGGCGAGAACGGCCCCTCGTTCTACAAGGACGGCGGCGGAAAGGACTGGGTGCAGAAGGGGCTCGACGGCAAGCCCAACGTGTTCTACGGCAGCCTGGTGGTCTGGGTGGACCCGGGCGACGAGAGCTGCTGGGTGAGCCCCAACTCCCCCTGGCGGGACTTCTACCTGGGCCGGATCAAGCGGCTCGCGGGGACCGGTCTGGACGCGGTCTGGCCGGATGTGCCGATCTACTTCGACGGCGCGATCAGCTGGTGCGACACCTCGGCCTGGGCGGCGGACGCGTTCCGGGCCGACACCGGGCTCGCGCTGCCCGCCAAGGCGGACTTCGGCAGCCTTCCCTTCCGCCGCTACGTCGAGTGGCGGCACCGCAATCTGCTGCAGTGGCAGCTCGACATCGCCGCCGCCGGACGCTCCGTCAACCCGGACCTGGTGACGTTCGTCGAGACGGTGAGCATGGACTACCAGTACGCCACGCTGGTCGGCCTCGACGGGGCGTACCTGCGGAAGGCGGAGGGCGTCAGCCATGTATGGGAGGTGGACATCCTCGGCAACTACGACGGGATGCGCCATGCGACGGCCTCCGACTGGACCTGCCTGATCTCCATGTACAAGTACGCGCGGGCCGCCAGCGGCACCAAGCCCGCCTGGGCGTTCTCGTACGGCTGGCAGGCCGACGACGCGTCGCTGGTGATGGCCGAGCTGCTGGCCGCGGGCTGCAATCCGTACGAGGTGAAGAGCCCGTTCAAGAACGACACCACCGACAAGGCGATGCGCACCCGGATGTACGCCTTCGTGGCGGCCAACCAGGAGAAGCTGTACAACGCGGTCTCCACCGCCACGGTCGGCGTCTACCACTCCTCCGCCTCGCGGGACTTCGTCAGCCCCTCCGTCGGCACGGGCATGTACGTGAACACCAAGAAGCCGTCCGGGGTCAAGGAGTGGTGGAGCTCCGGCAGTACCGAGGAGAGCTGTGTCAACCAGCAGTGGCTGGGCGAGTTCCGCGGCACGGTGAAGGCGCTGGTGCTCGCGCACGTCCCGTTCACCACGGTGCCCAGCCCCGGCCTCACCGCGGCCGACCTGGCGGGCCTGCGCGTGCTGCTGCTGCCGAATCTGCAGGCCGTGTCGGACGCGGAGGCGGGTGTGCTCCGCGACTTCGTGGCGGGCGGCGGCACGGTGGTGATCACCGGCCCGGCGCCCACCGGGCTCGACGAGCTGGGCACGGCGCGGAGCGAGTACGCGCTCGCCGACGTCCTCGGCTTCCGCAAGGCGGACGCGCTGCCCGCGAGCAAGCAGAACCGATTCGGTTCGGGCACCTGCTGGTACGTGCAGAAGCTCGTCGGCAAGAGCTATCTGGCGGCCGGTGACCAGGCGAGTGCCGATCAGCTCCTCGGTCCGGTCACCGCGGCGGCGCCGCAGGACGTGACGCTCGCGGGTGACCGCCGGATCCATCTGGAGGTGAGCAGGCTCGGCGACGACACCGTCGTCCAGTTGGTGAACTTCACCGGCTTCGGTGACACTCCGGCCGCGTTCAGGACGGCGCCGACCAGTTGTACGGTGTCGCTCGCGGTCCCCGCGGGGAAGCGGGTGGCGGCCGCGACGGTGAGTTCGCCGGACGGTGCCTCCCCGGCGCCGCAGCCGGTCGACTTCCGGGTGGTCGGCACGACGGCGACGGTGACACTGACGGTGGCTCAGTACTCGCTGCTGACGGTCACGATGAACTGACCGCTCACCACCACGCCGGGCGGGCAGCACTGTCCCCGGTACCGCGGCACAGGCGCGGGACCGGGGACGGTGGGGGTTGTTCCGGCGTGTTCCGGTCAGTGAGGGTTCACGCGGACCGATGCCTCGCTGTCGGGAACCAGCCTTCCCTGCTCGACATGGTTCGTGAGGGCTTCGCTCACGTCCTTGATCTTGTGAATTCCGTTGGCGGGCAACCGCTTTGCATCACCCAGCCGGGTCAGCTGGGACAGGGGGTCGTCGGCGGCGTGGGCGACAGGGGCGCCGGCCAGTACCGAGGCGGCGAGTACGAGAACGGCAGAAGTGCGCTTCATACCGTGGTAAACGGGCATTCCGCCGGGAAGTCACTACTCCGCCCGCTACTTGGCGATAACTGGGCAGTTCGTTCATGAAAACATATTTTGCGAAACCGGTGGCAGTCCGCCCCGTTCCCTTACCGGGTTTTCGGGGCGGGGATGCGCCAGAGGGAGGTGGGGCGGTCCTCGTCGCCCGGGTGGGACTCGAAGGCGATCCAGCGGCCGTCGGGCGACCAACTCGGGGCGCCGTCGTAGCCGTTGCCGCTCCCGGTCACCCGGGCGGGACGGCCGCCGCCGGCCGGGATCACGAAGATCTGCGGCGTGTCGAGGCCGCCCGCCGTGGAGGAGAAGACGACGGAGCGCCCGTCGGGCGACCAGCTGGGGTCGGTGTGTTCGCCGGGCACGTCGGTGAGCCGGTGGAGGCCGGTGCCGTCGGCGTTCATCACGTACAGCGCCCATTTATCGCTGTCGGCCGAGCGCCGCTGGAAGACCAGCCGGTCGCCCTTGGGCGACCAGTTGGGCTGACGGTTGTCCGTGCGGGTGCCGGGGCCGTCCAGGAGTCGGGTGCGGGCGCTGCCGTCGCGCCTGACCTTCCAGAGGGAGCCGAGGGCGGACGGGTCGTCCTCGCTCTCCCGCCCGTCCCCCTTCTCCACGATCTCCTGGAAGACGATCCAGGCGCCGTCCGGGGAGAAGCTGGGCTCCAAGTAGCCGGTGTCACCGTCGTGTTCGGTCACTCTGGTGGGCCGCTTCCCGCCCGGCGGCAGCACCCACACCTCGTCCCGGCCCGCCCGGTCGGAGGCGAAGGCGACCCCCGCGGAGGGGTGCCAGCTGGAGCCCGGGAGGTTGACCGCGGCCCGGTCGGTCTCGTCGAGCAGCGTGCCGGGCCGTTCCGGGGCGCCGTCCCGGAACGGAAGCACCCGCAGGGCGGCGGCGCCCTCGTTGTAGCCGTCGTGGAAGAGGGTGAAGAGGACGGACTTCCCGTCGGGCGAGAACGCGGGGTTCTGCGCGCTGGTCTTCCCCTGCCCCTGGAAGAGCAGTTGGGCGCCGTCGCCGCGGGCCGTACGGCCTTCGGACGGCGTGGGCGGCCGCGGCGACTCCTCCCCGGAGCCGCACGCGGTGAGCACGAAGGCGGTCAGGAACACCGCGGCGACCAGCAGACGACTGCGCACCGGACCGACCCTAGTGGACCCCAACCTCCTGTAGAGGCCCTTCTGTTCGAATCATCCGAGAAGCTTGCGCCTTCCCCAGCCGCGCCACGTAGGCGCGCAGTCCCGCGCCGCCGGAGCCCGCCCAGCCGACGTATCCGTCCGGTCGCACGAGGAAGAGGCCGCGGGAGGCGTACGCTTCGTGGGCCGGGCGGTCCTCCGGGTGCACTCGGTACGTCACGACGGGGAAGCCGTCGAGCGGCGGTGGCTCCACCGCGCCGAAGGCCAGCAGCGTGAAGTGCGGGCCGCGGAAGAGGTCGAGGATCCGGGCGTGTCCGCACGGCGCGTCGGGCGCCCTGTCGCCCGCGCGCAGCGCGCCCGGCGGCAGGCGGCGTCTGGTGTCGACGGCCAGGGAGGTGCCACGGTGGCCCGTGTCCGGCGGGAGAGGGCGGCGGGCCGGTTCGTCAGCGGTCAGCAGGAAGTCCCGGTGCAGCCGGGCCCCTTCGGCGATCGCCGCGGCCGCGGCCGGCCGGCGTTCCTCCTCGTACGAGTCCAGCAGCGCGGGATCGGCACCGTGCCGCAGCACCATGCCGAGCTTCCAGCCGAGGTTGTGCGCGTCCTGCACACCGGTGTCGAGCCCCAGCCCGCCGAAGGGCGGATGGACGTGCGCGGCGTCACCGGCGAGGAGGACGCGCCCGGACCGATAGGAGTCGGCCAGGGCGGCCGCCTCCCGGAAGGCCGTCGCCCACCGCACCCCGCGGACGTCGACCACCGACAGGTGGGTGCGTTCGGCGATCAGGTGGCGGATGCCCTCCTCGGAGAGGTCGGGCCGGGCGTCCTCGTCCTCGTACCGGGCCAGCAGGTGGAAGGTGTCCGCGCACGCGAGCGGGCTCAGCGCCAGGGCGCCGCCCTTCGCCCCGGGCCAGATGTGCCGGTGGTTCCTGTCGAGTCCGTCGGCCAGGATGTCCGCGACGAGCACCGGCCGCCCGTCGAACGCCTCGGCGGATCCGGCGATACCGAGCGCGGACCGGACCGTTCCGGCGCCACCGCCCGTGCCACCGTCCGTGCCGCCGTCCGTGTCGACGACGTAGGCGGCGCGCACGGTCCGGGCGCGGCCCTGGCACACCAGCCGGACCTCGACGCCGTCGGCCGCCGGGGTCGGTCCGGTGAGGGCGGCGCCGAACACCACGTCACCGCCGAGCTCCCGCAGCCGCGCGTGGAGGATCTCCCGGGTGCGCCACTGCGGGACCGCCCACACCTCGGGGTACGGCACGGATCCGCCGCGTTCGAACAGGTCCCGGTCGGCGCGCGGCTCGCCGTCCTCCCAGTACCGCAGCGCCGGATGCGGCGCGCCGACCGCCCGTACCGTGCCGAGGACGCCGAGGTCGTCGAGGACTTCCTGCGCGCGCGGCCGGAGTTCCTGCTCCCGCGACCCGGGGGCGAGCCTGCTCCCCCGCTCGACGAGCAGCGCGCGCACCCCGCGGCGCGCCAGGTCACAGGCCAGGGTCAGGCCGGTCGGGCCCGCGCCCGTGACGACGACCTCGACGTCGCCGCCGTCCACGCTGCCGAAGTCCATCGCGAGGTCTCCACCCGTTCTTCGCCGTACCGCTGTTCCGACTCGGCGGAGTGTGGCTCATGGGAAAGCCGAGGGCCATGGGTTCGCCCGCGCTCCCACTCGAATGGCCGTGCCCGGCCACGCGGCGACCCGGCCACCGCCGCCTCTCCCCATACACCGTCGCCATGTGTAATCGACCGGACACCCTGGGTAGGATTCCGGGGCATCGCGCCACCCCGTCGCCCCTCAACTCCCATCGCAGCCAGGGTCGTCCAGCGCACCAAGCCATGCTCCTCGGCACCGAGAGCCCGCCCATGGCGCCTGTCCACCCCTGTCCGAGGAGGCTCGCTGTGCCAACCGACCGGACCGCCGCCCCGCCCGGGATCTTCACCCCGGCCTTCTTCCAGGACGCACACCCCGTCTTCGACACCCTGCGCGACCGGGCGCCCGCCACGCTGGTGACCGGCGTGAGCGGTACGCGCCTGTGGCTGATTCCCCGTTACGAGGAGGCCCGCGGGCTCCTCACCTCGTCCTCGGTGCGCAAGGACGACTGGAAGCGCCCGGATCTGAGGGAGCAGCACCTCGCCCGTTCGGAACGGCGCCGCGAGATGACCACCCGCATCCGGGCCAACATGATCAACAGCGATCCGCCGGAGCACCAGCGGCTGCGGCAGGGCACCCAGCAGGCGCTGAGCCGGGGCCGGATCGAGGCGCTGCGGCCGCGCATCGAGATGTTCGCGGACGAGATCCTCGGCGCCCTCGCGGCCACGCGGGGCCACAAGCCCGTGGAGTTCCGCGCCCGGGTCGCGTACCCCTTCTCCGTGGCCGTGGTCTCCGAGCTCCTCGGGCTGCGGGAGGGTGAACAGCCGGGATTTCCGGCCTGGTTCGACACCCTGATGTGCCGGCGCGGCTCCGAGAACGTACGGAAGACGTCCCTGATCCTCGCCGACTTCAGCGAGCGCCTCACCGACCGGAGGCGTACGCATCCCGCCCGGGGTCTGCTGTCCACGCTGGGGTCCAGGCCCGAGGGGCGGCGCCCGCTCACCCGTCACGAGCTGGCCTCCACCGCGTTCCTGCTGCTGATCGCGGGCATCGAGACGGCGAACGCCATCGCGAACGGGATGTTCGCGCTGCTGAGCCACCCCGAGCAGTACGCGGCGCTGCGCGCGGACCGCTCGCTGCTGACCGGCGCCATCGAGGAGTGCCTGCGGCACGACGGGCCGTTCCGCGCGGTGGGTCCGCGCTACACGGCGGAGCGCGTCGACCTGGGCGAGGGGGTGTCCATTCCGGCCGGGGAGTTCCTGTTGATCGCCGTCTCGGCGGCCAATCGCGATCCGCGCCGCTTCCCCGATCCGCACCGCTTCGACATCACGCGCACCGACCACGCGCATCTGGCGATGGGGCACGGCGCGCACCGGTGCGTCGGCGCGATGCTCGCGCATGCGGAGATGGAGATCCTCTTCGGCAAGTTGCTGGACCGGTTCCCGCGGTTGCGGCTGGCCGTGCCGGCGGAGGAGGTCCGGCGGCGGCCCAGCATGACGATGAACTGGTTGCAGGACCTTCCGGTTCTGCTGCGCTGAAGCTGCGTCAAGTCATCCGTGGAGCAAAGCCGTTGGGTGGTTCCGTGCGGCCTCCGGGCGGCCGCACGGAACCGGTCGGTGAGGTTCAGTACGGGGGGCGCCCGTCAGTGGTCGCTGTCGACCAGCCACGAGCGGGGGCCGCCGTGCTTGAGGCGCAGGAGGAAGTCGAGGACGCCGGCCAGCCCGACGTGGTAGCTCGCGGAGGTCCCGCGCAGGGTGTCGTCGGGGACCACCAGCCGGCCGTCGCGCTCCGCCGCCCGCAGGTACAGGCCGGTGGCGGCTTCCGCCGCCCAGTCGCGGTAGCGCTCCTCCCCCGTCGCGTCGGCCAGGTCCAGCAGCAGTTCGGCGTTGCTCGCGACGCCGTGGCAGGCGCCGGGCCCGAGCCGCCAGCGGTCCCGGTACGCGGCGCGCGCCGCGCGCTCGGCGTACGCGAGGAACCGTTCGTCCTTGGTCAGTTGCCACAGCCGGATCAGGAAGGTCCCGACGCCGGAGGTGCCGTCGCACCGGAAGTCGGGGCCGAGGCGCTCGGTGCGGCCCGGTCCCTTGGGCCAGTGGGCCGCGTCGCCGTGCCGTTCGGCGACGGCGCAGAGCGCGTGCCCGGCGCCGATGGCGATGTCGACGAACTCCGGGCTGCCGAGGTCCCGGCCCGCGGCGAGCAGGAAGGCGGCGTTCCCGGCGACGCCGTGTCCGAAGCCGTAGGAGGCGGAGCCGGCGAGTTCGGCGCGGTCCGTGGCGCCGGTGGGCCAGTCGACGCCCCGGTCCGCCCGGGTGGTGAGGCGGAGCAGGCCGTCCGCGCACGCCGTCGTCCGCTCGGCGAACCGCCGGTCGCGGGTGGTGTGCCACAGGTGCAGCTGGGCGAGGCCCGCGCCCGCGAGGCCATGGCAGATGTCCGGGTTGTGCCAGTCGAGGGGGATGCGGAGGGCGTACTCCCGCGCGCGCCGGGCGAGCGCGAGGTCGCCGAGGGTGCGGGCGGCGTCGTGGAGGGCCCAGACGGCGCCGGAGCGGCCGGAGCAGAGGCCGGGCAGGATCCGGCTGGGCAGGGTCAGGCGTTCGTCGAGCCACTGGGCGGTGGCGCGCAGCAGGGGTTCGGCGGAGGTGTCCCCGGTGCGGACCGCGCGGTCGAGGACGGCGAGCACTCCGGCGGCGCCGAGCCGGACGTTGCAGGGGTCGCCGTGCGGCAGGGAGCGCGGTCCCGGCCAGAGGTACTCCCCGGCGGGGTCGGCGGTGGCCGCCAGGTGGCCGAGGCCGTCGGCGAGCAGCCGGTCGAGCCGGTGGCGGGGCAGGGCGGGGCCCGGGGCGGCGGGCCGTGCGACGGGGTCCGCGCGGAGGAAGGCCGCGGCCTTCTCCAGCGGCCAGCGGGAGGGACCGTCCGCGGTGAGCCCGAGGACGAGGGGGGCGAGCGCCCGGAGCGCGGGGAAGGCCGGTGCGGCGGCGTCGACGAGGGCCGCGAGCCGGTCGCCCGCGCCGCGGCCGGGTGGTGAGTCGGGGGCGAGGACGGGGCTGATGCCGGTGGTGACGTGGAGGAGGGTGGCGCCCAGGCTGTAGCAGTCCGCTTCGGGACCGGGGGCGGGCGGCGGGATGCCGTCGTCCGGGCCGGGGCCGTCGAGGTGGTCGAGGTATTCGGGTGCGGTGAAGCCGTGGGTGCCCGCGACGTGGGCGGTGCCGTCGGAGCGGACCGCGTGTTCCAGGTCGACGAGGACGGGGGTGCCGTCGGGCCGGACGACGACATTGCCCGGTTCGAAGTCGCGCAGGACGTAGCCCGCGGAGTGCACTTCGCCGATCAGCCGGGTGAGCCGCCGTGCGAGCCGCCATGCCGTGGTCACGGGTATCCGGCCGCTGTCGCGCCAGGCGTGTTCCGCGGCCCATCGCCGGAGGCTCCGGCCGTCGACGAGGTCCTCGACGAGGAAGACGTGGTCCGCGGCCTCGAAGACCTCGCGTACGGCGGGGGTGACGCGGTGCGGTGCGAGCCGGGCCAGGACGGCGGCCTCGTGCCGCAGCCGGTCCCGCGCGTCCTCGCCGCCGGGGTCGGCGCCGATGTGCGGGCGGGCCTCCTTGAGCAGGACGTCGTCCCCGGTCCGCAGGTCGTGCGCCCGGTGGACGCCGCCGCGGTTGGAGCGCCGGATCGTCTCCTCGACGAGGTAGCGGCCCGCGAGGAGGACGGGGTCGCCGTGCCCGCGGCCGGGGGCGGCGGGCGGGGGCGGGCCGAAGGGCGGCACAGCCCAAGGGGGCGGCGAGAACCAGGGGTTGCGTTCGTCGGGGACGTAGGTGCCGTCGGGGGCGCGCAGCCGCCCTTGGTAGAAGCCCTCGTCGTCGAGCTCGTGGGGACGGGCGAAGCAGCCGAAGCGGTAGTGGACGAGGCTGCCGGGGCGGTAGCGCCGGTCGGAGAGGATCGCGGGCCCGGCGAGCCCGAGGGTGGCCCGGTGGAGTTCCTCGGCGAGGGCGCGCAGGTGGTCGTCGTCATCGGGGTAGGCGGTGAGGAACTTGCCCGACCGGGCGCGGGGGGCGTGGACGGAGGTGAGCTCGGCGGTACGCCGGGGCGAGGCGGCGAACTTGAAGGCGCAGTCGCGCGCCACCAGGACCGCGGCCGCCCGCTCCAGCACCTGGTGCGAGGAGGCGGGGGTCGCCGACACGTGCAGTTTCCAGCCCTGTTGGCGGCGGACGTGGCCCGGCGGGGTGGCCACGCACCAGGACTCGTCGTCGCGGAGGGACCAGTCCGGGCACCTGTCCCCCAACACCCGCTCGGCGATCGCCCGATAGCTCAGTGCCACGACTCGATGATGGCATCACCGGAGGACGGGGACGAGGGTTTTACCGGCCGGTCGGCCAGGCCGTGCGCCGGGGGACGGCGAGGGGCCGATGCTTCGCTTCCGAGGGCAACCATGCTGTCGGGACCGCTCGGTCGGCTGTCCGCCGTCGCCCTCGCCTCCGCCGTCCCCGTGGGCGCGGCGGCCCCTTCCCCGGCCTCGGCGGCCGCCCCCGTCGGATCCATGACCGGGCGCGGCGGATCCGACGCCCCGGCGGCCGGAGTTCAGCCGCGGTCCACGAGGTCGCCGGGGTCGGTGTTCGCCCCGCACAGCACCACGGCGACCTTCTCGCCCTCGGCGGGCGCGTAGGCGGGCACGGGGCCGGTGAGCGCCGCGAGGGCGGTGGCGGCGGCGTGCTCGACCGCGATGCGCCGGTCGTCCCACAGGGCGCGGCGGGCACCGACGATCCCGGCGTCCGGCACCAGGACGGAGGTGACGCCGTCCTCCTGGGCGGCGGCGAGCGCGGCCGCGGAGACGCGCCGGGCGCCGAGGGCGTCGGCGGCGACGGAGTCGACCGGCACGTCGGTGACGTGACCGGCCTCCAGGGCGGCGTGCAGCGCGCGGCAGTTCTCGGGCTCGACCGCGACGGTGCGCACGCCGTGGTGCCGGGCGGCCGTGGCGACCCCGGCGAAGAGCCCGCCGCCGCCCACCGCGACGACGACGGTGTCGAGGCCGGGCACCCGTTCCAGGATCTCCTCCAGCAGGGTGCCCGCACCGGCGGCGATCAGCGGGTGGTCGTAGGCGTGGCTCGCCAGGGCGCCGGTGGTGGCCGCGAACTCCTCGCAGGCGGCGAGGGCTTCGGCGTACTCGGTGCCGACGAGGCGGACGTCCGCGCCGTAGCCGCGGAGCCGGTCGACCTTGACCCGCGGGGCGGTGGCGGGGAGGAAGACCGTGGCCGGGACGCCCTGCCCGCGGGCGGCCCAGGCGCAGGCCAGCCCGGCGTTGCCGCCGGAGGCGATGGTGACGCCCGCCGCGGGCAGCGTGCCCGCCTCGCGGTGCGCGGCGAGGAAGTTGTGGGCGCCGCGCGCCTTGAAGGAGCCGGTGTGCTGCATGAACTCCAGGGCCAGCCACGCCTCGTACGGCCCGGGGGCGGTCTCCATGGGGGTGAGGGTGACCGGGCGGACGTGGCCGGTGGTCCGCTCGGCTGCCTGCTTGATGTCGCCGTGGGTGAGACGGTGCACGGGAGGGGCCTCCTTGATCGGATCCCGGTCTCGGCCGTCGGGCCGTACCGTTTCGATACAGCGTACGATACGGTGTCTCACATGCCGAGGCAATCCCCTTCCCTGAGCCGGGCGACGCCCGAACGCATCGCCCGCACCGCCCTGTCGATCCTCGACGAGGAGGGCCCCGCGGCCCTGAGCTTCCGCTCGCTCGCGGACCGGCTCGGTGTCTCCCACGCGACCATCCACCGCCGCTGCACGGACCTGGGCGGCCTGCTCGACCTGTGCACCGACCACCTCGCCGCCGAGCTGCCGGACATTCCCCCGGGCACCGCGTGGGAGGAGGCCACCGAGGCCCGCTTCACCGCCCTCTACGAGCTGCTCACCGCCCACCCGGGCCTGGTCGCGCTGCGCGGCTCCCGGCCCTGGCTCGGCCCTCAGCTGCTCGCCCGGCTGGTGGAGCCCGCGCTCGCCGACAGCATCGCGGCCGGGATGACGCCCGAGCAGGCGTTCCACGCCTACCGGCGGATGTATCTGCTGACGCTGGGCAGCGCCACGTTCGTGGACCACCGGCACCCCGAGGACACCGTCGTCACCACCCGCACCGCCCTGGCCGCGCTTGACCCCGAGCGGTTCCCCGTCCTGACCGGCCACATGGATGTCGTCCTGCCCGCCATGACCGATCACGAGGTCTACCTCGGCGCCCTGCGCCAGCTCATCCGGGCCGCCCGGCCCTGAGGCCGGGAGGGCGGCCGGATTCACCACGGTCACAAGAGGGTTGGGGATCCAAATCGGGCTGCTTTACGATGAGGGGCATGACGACAGCGCGCCCTTGTTCGATCGCCGACGCCCTCGGCGTGGTCGGCGAGAAGTACTCCCTGCTGGTACTGCGCGAGGTCTTCTTCGGCGTCCGGCGCTTCGACGCGATCCAGCGCAACACGGGAGCCCCCCGCGACATCCTCTCCGCGCGGCTGCGCCGCCTGGTCGAGGCGGGGGTCCTGGAGAAGGTCCCGTATCAGGAGCGCCCCGCCCGCTTCGAGTACTGCCCCACCGCCTCCGGCGAGGACCTGCGCCCCGTCCTGCTGATGCTGATGCGCTGGGGCGACCGGCACCTCGCGGAGGTGCCGCCGACCGTCCTGGAGCACTCCTGCGGTGCCGACCTGGAGTCCGTGGTCATCTGCCGGTGCTGCGGCGAAGAGGTCGACAGCGCCGACCTCACGCACCGTTTCCAGGTCGAGGGGTGGACCACCGACGGCGCCGTCTGAGCCGCGGCCGGCCACCGGCCGGCCACCCGGTGCTCCTTGAGGCGCACGCCCGACAGGGGGTCGCCCGCCTCGCCGCGGACGATGGGGTCGCGGATCCGGGCCGCGCCGTCCACGACGTCCGGCGGTCGGGCACGGGTACGGCGGTCGAAGGCGCGCTGAACCGCCGGTGACGGCCGCCGGGCCGGGCGGGCACCGGCGCAGCCGGGCGGGGGCGGGGCAGGGGAAAAGCCGGGGATTGGGCCTAGACTTGAGGAATCCTTCCCACCGTTCCCCCTGGGGGCGCCGTGAGCGTGTTCGCCGAAGCGATGCGGCAGCGGGTGCGCGACGCGCGGGCCGCGCTGGCGGCGGCGCGGGCGACGGCCGACGCCTACGAGACGGCCGTCGCGGAGGACGAGCTGGACGACGCGCTGCGGCTGGCCCGCGCGCACGGCATCGACCCGGACGACGAGCCGGAGCTGGATCCCGGCCTGTGACGAACCGGGATCCGGGTCCGGCCCGTCACAGGTCGTTGCCCGCGTAGGACAGGTTGAAGCTCTTGTTGGTCAGCGGGAAGTCCGGGACGATCGTGTCGGCCAGCGCGACCGGCAGCGCAGGCCAGTTGAAGAAGGACGGGTCGGCGATCTTCACCCGGGTCAGGGTGTGGTCGCGGCCGCGCAGCTCGACGCGGGTCGTGATGGTGCCGCGCCAGCCCTCGACGATGCCGCTGCCCGCCCCCGCGGCCCGGCCGTGCGGCACGGGTGTCACCCAGCGGCCGGTCGTGAGCCGTGCCGCCAGTTCCTCGACGAGGGCCAGCGAGACGTCGATCTCCTCCGCCCGCACCAGGAAGCGGGCCAGCACGTCCCCGGTGGTGTGGACGGGCACGGCGAGCGCCCTGCCGTGGTCGTGGAACGGGTGGCCGACCCGGGCGTCGACGGCGAGTCCGCTGGCCCTGGCGACATAGCCCAGGCAGCCCAGGTCACGGGCGGCGGCCGTGTCGAGCCGGGCGGTGCCGGTGAAGCGGTCGCGGACGGTGGTGTGTCCGAGGGCGAGGGTGACGAGGTCGCCGATCTCCCGCGCGAGCACCCGCATCCGCGCCGTGCCGGGCACCGAGCCCAGGGCCGCGCCGCCCGGGACGACGGCGCCCCGCAGCAGCCGGTGGCCGGTGATCTCGAGGTTCAGGCGCAGCAGTTGCTCGCGGACGTGCTGGGCGCGGGCGTTGAGGATGCCGTGGCCCACGTCGTTGCACAGGGCACCGAGGTCGGCGACGTGGTTGTGGAGGCGTTCGAGTTCGAGGAGCAGGGCGCGGGCGCGGCGGGCGTCCTCGGGCACCCGGGTGCCGGTGGCCTCCTCGACGGCCAGGCAGTAGGCGAGGGCGTGGCCGACGGCGGTGTCGCCGCTGACGCGCTCCGCGAGCGGCAGGCCGCGGTCGGGGGTGCGGCCCTCCATGAGTTTCTCGATGCCCTTGTGGACGAACCACAGACGGGCCTTGAGCTTGATGATGGTCTCGCCGACGACGGAGAACCGGAAGTGCCCGGGTTCGATGAGCCCGGCGTGCACGGGCCCGACGGGGATCTCGTAGACCCCCTCGCCCTCGACCTCCAGGAAGGGGTACGGGCCCTCGGGTTCGGCGAACGGCGGCGGGGGCCCGGCCTCGGGGTGCATCGGGTACCAGCCGCGGGGCCAGTGGAAGTGGCGGACGAGGCGGTGCGGCAGCGGGTGGCCGAGGGGGACGATGCCGTGCAGGTCGCGCATCTCCCGCTCGAACCGTCCGGCGGGGAAGGAGAGATGGGCCAGGGTGGGCAGTTCGGGGGCCTTGGGGTCGAGGCGTACGTGCAGTTCGGCGCGGGTGTCGGGCGGGCCGGAGACGAAGAGGTAGACCACGCGGACGGCGCGGCCGCCGGGTGCGGACGGGCCGTCGTGGTGGGCGGCGACCAGGGCGAGGCGGTGGCCGTCGACGAGCAGGTCCGCGGCGCGCGCGGGCAGTTCGTCGGGGCCGATGTCGGTCACGGTCGGGGACGCGGTCTGCCGTCCGGTGGTCATGGTCAGTGCCTTCCGACGATCTCGCCGGCGGCGGAGAGCAGCCGGGTGAGCGGTCCGGTGGCCACGCCCAGGGCCGCGGCCGCGACCAGTCCGGTGACCAGGGGTGCCGCCGCGGCCGCCCCGAGCCGTACGGGGCCGTCGGCGGACTCCGGTTCCGGCGGGGGGCCGAGGAGCATCCGGGCGGTGCGGGAGACGAGGGCGGCGAAGGACACCAGGGTGAGGGCCAGGGCGAGGGCGACGACCGCGCCGTGCCCGGCGGTGAACCCGGCGCGGGCGAGCCCGAGTTCGGAGGCGAAGAGGCTGAACGGCGGCAGCCCGAGCAGGGCGACCACGGCCAGCCCGAAGGTGGTGCCGAGGGTGGGTGCCTCGGCGAGCAGCCCACGGACCCGGCCGATCCGCGCGGTGTTGCGGATGCGCAGGATGTGGCCGGAGGCACAGAACGCGACGGTCTTCGCGAGCCCGTGGCCCGCGATGTGCAGCAGGGCGGCGGAGACGGCGAGCGGGGTGCCGATGGCCGTGCCGAGGGCGATCAGGCTCATGTGCTCCATGCTCGAATAGGCCAGCATCCGCTTGTAGTCGCGCTGGGCGAGCAGCAGGGCCGCGGCCAGGGCCAGGGTGAGGAGCGCGGCTCCGGCGAGCAGGGTGCGGGTGTAGCCCGCGCCGAGGGCCGCGTCGGCGACGGCCTTGTAGCGCAGCAGCCCGGCGAAGGCGACCGAGAGCAGGACCCCGGACATCAGGGCGGACACCGGTGCGGGCGCCTGGCTGTGGGCGTCGGGCAGCCAGGCGTGCAGCGGCGCGAGCCCGGCCTTGGCGCCGAAGCCGAGCACGATGAGGCTCATGGCGAGCCGGGTGACGGACGGGTCGAGGCGGTCGGCGTGCGCGGCGAGGGTCGGCCAGTCCAGGGCGGACGCCTCGGAGATGCCAGCCTGCCGGGCGGCGTAGTAGATCAGCACGGTGCCGAGGAAGGCGAGGGCGATCCCGGCGGAGCAGATCACCACGTACTTCCAGGCGGCCTCGACGGAGGCGCGGGTGCGCCGGTGGCCGACGAGGAAGGCGGTGACGATGGTGGTGGCCTCGATGGCGACCCACAGGACACCGAGGTTCGCGGCCAGCACGGCCGCGCTCATGGCGGCGAGGAAGGCGTGGATGAGCAGGTTGTAGCGGCGGGCGGTGGTGGCGTCGGCCCGTTCGTGGGCGAGGTGGGCGGGGTTGGCGGCGCAGGCGAGCGCGGCCACCGCGCCGACGGCGAGCAGCAGCCACACCGTCAGGGCGTCGGCGCGCAGCAGCCGCCCGTACGCCGTCACCGGTCCGCGGTCGGGGACGGTGGTGGCGAGGGTGGCTCCGCAGAACAGGATCGTGGCCGGGGAGACGAGACCGAGCCAGGCGCCGATCGGGCGGGCCACGGCGGCCGGGCCGGTGCCGAAGGGCTGTGCCGCGGAGGGGCCGTCGGGGGTGCGGGGGGACGGGCCGGGGGGTGCGGCGGGCGGGCCGCCGGTGAGGGTGGCGGGTCCGCCGGTGGCCGGTCCGGTGACCTGGGCGGGTTCGGCCGGGGCCCGCTGGGGCGGGGGCCGGTGGGCGAGGGCGGCGGCGTGCCGCGGCAGGGCGTGGGCCGCCCGGCGGTGCGGACGGATGCCGCGCAGGCCGGTGGCAGCGTGGGCCGCCGAGGCGGCCAGTGGCACCGCGATGGGCGCGGTCAGCAGCAGTGCGGTGGTGGCGTGCGTCATCAGTCGCGTAGCTCCCGCAGGTCGTCGATGCCGGTGCCGCCGAAGGCGGCCCGCATCCGGGTGGTGAGGATCTGCAGGACGAGAACGGCCAGCAGGACGTCGAAGGAGACGCCGAGTTCGACGATCAGCGGCACGCCGGAGGCGGCCAGGAAGGCCGTGGCGGTGATGCCGTTGTCCAGGAGCAGGAAGCCGACCACCTGCGCCAGGGCGCGGCGCCGGGTGACCAGGGTGAAGAAGCCGATCAGGACGACGGCGAGGGCGACCGGCAGGGCGCTCGTCGCGGGGGTGGGGTCGAGTTCGACGAGGGGCCGGGCGACGGCGTAGGCGAGCAGGGTGAGGAGCGCGGCGCTCAGCAGCGAGGCCGCGACGTTGACCAGGGGCTGGGTCTCGCGGGTCTCGCTGACGTCCTCCTCGTAGTGGCGGACGGAGGGCGGGGTGCCCGCCGCGAGGGCGCGGCGCATGAGGTGGGGCAGTGCTCCGGCGCGGAGCAGGCCGATGCCGACGGCGATGGCGAGCAGGTCCCAGCGGCCTTCGTGCAGGCCCAGCAGGGCGGCGACGGCGGCCAGGGCGACGCCCTGGAGGGCGAAGGCCCGGACGATCGAGGACAGTTGGCGCAGCCACAGGACCACGACGGCCGCGAGCAGGAACGCGCCGCACGCCAGGTCGAGCAGCTGGGTGTAGACGCTGTCGTTCATGTGTCCCTCACTCACTCTCCTGTGAGGAAGTACGAGGCGGTGACCGCGAGCAGGGCCAGCAGGAAGGATCCGGCGAGCAGCTCGGGGATGCGGAACAGCCGCAGTTTCGCCCAGAACACCTCGGCGGCCGCGAGGGCGGTGCCGAGGAGGGCGACCTTGGCGGTGAGCAGCACCAGGGCGAGGGCGAGGGCGGCCGGGGAGGCGGTGGTCGCGATGCCCCAGGGGGCGGACAGGGAGGCCAGCAGCCCGAGGAGGACGGCGAGCCGCATCTGGGTGCCGAGTTCGACCAGGGCGAGGTCGGGTCCCGCGTACTCCAGGACCATCGCCTCGTGGACCATCGTCAGTTCCAGGTGGGTGGACGGGTTGTCCACCGGCAGCCGCCCGGTCTCGGCGAGGACGGCGACGGCCAGGGCGGCGGTGGCGAGGAGCCCGGCCGGGGAGGCCAGCCGTACGGGGTCGTGGATGCCGCCCTTGACGATCGCGGACAGGTTGGTGGAACCGGTCGGTATCGACAGGGCGAACACCGCGAGGAGGATGGTCGGTTCGACGAGGGCGGCGACGGTCATCTCGCGGGAGGCGCCCATGCCGCCGAAGGCGGTGCCGGTGTCCAGGCCCGCGAGGGCGAGGGCGACCGTGCCGAGGGCCAGCAGTGCCACCACCAGGATCAGGTCGGCGCTGCCGCTGACGGGGGTGGCGGTGGAGGCCAGGGGGACGAGGGCGGCGACGACGACGGTGGTCGAGACGAGGAGGAGGGGGGCCAGGCGGAAGGCGGGACCGGTGCCGATGGGGGTGATGGCCTCCTTGCGGAGGAGTTTGCGCAGGTCCCGCCAGGGCTGGGCGATGCCGGGCCCGGCCCGGCCCTCCATGCGGGCCCGTACCTGCCGCATGGTGCCGGCGAGCAGCGGGGCCCCGGTGACGACCAGGACGACCTGGGCGGTCACGGCCGCCGTGCCGATGGCTTTCACGGTGACTCCTCCTGGGCCGCTCCCGGCCGGCCCTCTTCCTGGTCGATGCCGTTCACCAGCCCACCGCCAGGGCCAGCAGGACGGCGACGAGACCGAAGAATCCGTAGCCGAGGTAGAGGTGCACGCTGCCGGTGGCCAGTCGGCGGGCGTTCTGTCCGAGCCGGGCGAAGGCGGCGAGGACGGGGCGGTAGACACGGTGCTCGATGCGGTCGGGGACGGTGCGCTGGAAGCGCACCCGTTCGACCAGATAGGCGGATTCGCGTACGGGGGTGACGTTGACGTCCTGTTCGGGTGCGAGGACGTCGTCGAAGACCCGCTGGAGGGGTTCGGCGAAGGAGGTCGCGGTGTAGGACATGCGGGGGGTGGGGGCGCCGCCGCCGCAGTCCCACAGCTTGACGTTGGCGCGGCGGCCGCGGCGGGCGGTGAGCCGGATGAGGGCGGCGGCCGCGAGCAGTCCGGCGGTCAGCGCGGCGGCCACCCACAGGGGGGACATGGAGGCCGCGAGCCGGTCCAGGCGGAGTTCGAAGGCGTCGCCGGACAGCGGCGGTCCGCCTCTGAGTCCGGCCACGGCGACGGCTCGTGACAGTCCGTTGCCCAGCATGCCGGGCACCAGGGCGAGGCCGGTGCAGCCCACGGCGAGCAGGCCCATGCCGATGAGCATGGCCGGCGGGCTCTCGGTGGCCGCGGCGGCCTCGGCGCTGCGCGGCCGGGCGAAGAAGCCCACGCCGAGGGCCTTGACGAAGACGGCGGCGGCGAGTCCGGCGGACAGGGCGATGACGGCGACGGCGAGCGGCAGCACGATCGCGGTGGTGATGCCAGGCACCGTCAGGCCGTTGATCAGCGACTGGAGGAGCAGCCATTCGCTGAGGAAGCCGTTGCCGGGCGGCAGGGCGATCGCGCCGAGGGCGGCCACGGTGAAGAAGCCCGCGGTGGCGGGCATCCGGGCGCGCAGGCCGCCCATCCGGTCGAGGTCGCGGAGGCCGGTGGCGCGGACGACGGAGCCCGCGGCGCAGAACAACAGGGCCTTGAACACGGCGTGGTTGGCGACGTGCAGCAGCGCCGCCGCCAGGGCGAGCGCGGCGGGTACGGGGTATCCGGTGGAGGAGAAGAGCCCGGCCGCGCCGACGCCGATGAGGACGAGTCCGAGGTTCTCGGAGGTCGAGTAGGCGAGCAGCCGTTTGAGGTCGGAGGCCATGGCGGCCTGGAGGATGCCGTAGACGGCGGAGAGGGCGCCCGCGGCGAGGACCAGCAGCCAGCCCCAGCGGGGCGCGCCGCCCAGCAGGTCGAAGGCGACGCGGATGATGCCGTAGGCGCCGAGGTTGACCATCGCGGCGCTCATCAGGGCGGAGACGTTGCTGGGGGCCTCGGGGTGGGCCCTGGGCAGCCAGGGGTGCAGGGGGACCATGCCCGCCTTGGACGCGAAGGCCGCGGCGACCAGGACGAAGACCGTGCCGCGGGCGGTGGGCGACATGCCGCTCGCGCCCGCCCGCAGCGCGGTGAAGGTCTCGCCTCCGGCGCAGGCGGCGAAGAGCGCCATCCCGGCAAGCAGCAGGACGAGCCCGAGGTGGGTCATGACGGCGTACCAGATGCCGGCCTCGCGGACGGAGGCGCGCTCGCGCTGGTCGGCCAGGACGAGCAGCAGCGAGGTGAGCGCCATGACCTCCCACAGCAGGAGGAGCGTGGAGACGGAGGCGGCCGCGGGCACCATCACCAGGGTGAGCGCGAACAGGGGCAGGGCGGCCTGCACTCCGCGCGAGGCGACGCCGCGCGAGTGGTGGCCCCGGGCGTAGCCGGTGCCGTAGACGGCGACGGCGAGGACCACCGCCCCGGCCACCGCCATGAACAGCCCGGAGAGGGCGTCGACGGCCAGGTACACGCCGGCCATCGGCAGCAGGCCGGGGAGGTGGGCGGACCAGTGGCCGCCGCCCGACGCCATCAGTCCGGCGGCCAGCCCGGCGCCGCCCAGTCCGGCGGTGCACAGCCCGACGGCTATGACGCGCACGCGCCTGGGCAGCAGCGCCCCGGCCAGCGCTCCGGCACCGGCGAGCCCGGCCGCGACGGCCGCCGCGGATTCGGCGGCGCTCATGTGCGGGCCCTCACCGGCCGGTCACGGCGCGCAGCGCCGCCACGATCCGCTCGGGCCGGGGCGGGCAGCCCTCGACCTGGAGGTCGACGGGGACCACATCGGCCACGGCGCCCTCGACCCCGTGACCCCCGGCGAACTCGCCGCAGTTGAGGGCGCAGTCGCCGACCGCCACGACGAGCCTGGGGCGGGGCATCGCGGCGACCGTGCGGCGGAGCGGTTCGGCCATGTTGCGGGTGACCGGTCCGGTGACGAGTGCGACGTCCGCGTGGCGGGGCGAGGCGACGAGGCGGGCTCCGTAGCGCTCGGCGTCGTGGACCGGTCCGAAGGCCGCCGCGATCTCGATCTCGCAGCCGTTGCACGATCCGGCGTCGACGCAGCGCACCTGGACCGAGCCGCCCAGTTGCCGGGCCGCGGGGGACGCGGCGGGGGCCGGGCGCGGTGGCGCGTCCTCCGCCACCCGTCCGGTCTCGCGGATCTTGCGCAACAGGCTCATACGGGCTCCCTCGGGTCGGCGTCGATGTGCCTCACGAAGGTGCGGCGGCCGTCTCCCACCGTCACAGCGCGATGCCCGCGCCGGGAGACGGCCGCCGGTCAGGAGGGGCCGGGGAAGGCTGCGCCGCTGCGGCTCCCCGCCCGGGTGCGGCGCCTCGCGGGTCCCGCGGGCGGCCGGGCCCGGGTCGTACCGGTCGTGCGGCCTTCGGTCGCCCCGTTGCATGAGGACTGATCCGACCCGTGAAACGGCCTGCTGGGCCAGTGGGTTACGAGGGGGTCCGGCGACTGTGACAGTGCGGACTGCTGTGACGGGTGGTTCGAAACGGCTTGCCGGGTGCGGCAGTATCTGCGAGGGCGCGGGGCGCCCCGGCAGTGCGGCGAAACCCGGTGGCCCCCACACCGGTCCATACGTCAGGCTGATGCCCGTACGCCAGGCTGAATCCGGCCATCAGTTGAGGAGTGGGACCGCTGGAACTGTACGAATACGCGCATCTGGACGCGGTGGGCCTCCGGGCGCTGCTGCGGGCGCGTGAGGTGAGCACGGCCGAGGTCGAGTCGGTGGCGCGGCGCGCGCTCGCGCGGGCCGGTGCCGAACTGGGGGCGCTGACCGGGCCGCTGTTCGAGCCCGCGCTCGACCACGCGCCGGACGGGCCGTTCGCGGGTGTGCCGTTCGTGATCAAGGACAGCGGGCCGTTCGCGCGGGGTGTGCCGTTCACACTCGGCAGCCGCGCCGTCCGGGGCGCCGTCGCGCAGGACGACCACGGTCTGATGGCGCGCTTCCGGGCCGCCGGGCTGCTGGCGCTCGGCCAGAGCACCGCCCCTGAGCTGGGGCTCAGCTTCTCGACGGAGCCGGTGCGGTACGGGCCGACCCACAATCCGTGGGCGCCGGAGCGGGGGGTCGGCGGGTCGAGCGGCGGGGCGGCGGCGCTGGTGGCCGCGGGCGCGGTGCCGTTCGCGCACGGCAACGACGGCGCGGGGTCGCTGCGGGTGCCCGCGTCGTGCTGCGGCCTGGTCGGGCTGAAGCCGAGCCGCGGGCGCACCCCGAGCGGGCCGCTCGCCGGTGAGGCCGGGTTCGGGCAGACGGTGGAGTTCGGGCTCACCCGCACGGTGCGCGACGCGGCGCACCTGCTGGACGCGGTCGCCGCGCCGCTGATCGGCGAGAAGTACGCGGCGCCGCCGCCCGCCCGGCCGTACGCCGAGGAGCTGCGGGCCGACCCGGGCCGGCTGCGGGTGGCGGTGACGACCGGCGCGTGGTCGGGCGTGGCGGTCGACCCGCAGGTGGCCGCGGCGGCGGAGGCGGCGGGCCAGGTGCTGGAGTGGATCGGGCACACGGTGTCCGCGGCGGGCCCGGCCGTCGACGCGGAGGCGGTCGTCGAGGCGTTGATGCTCAGTGTGTACGCGACGGGCGCGGCGATGCTCAGGGCGCCCCGGCGGCCGGATCCGTCGCTGCTCGAAGCCGTGTCACGTGCGGTGCTCGGCGAGACGGAGGCGGCCACGGCGCTCGACGTGATGGCGGCGGTCGACGCCCAGCACCGGGTGACGCGCCCGGTCGGCGCGTTCTTCACCCGCTACGACCTGCTGGTGACGCCGACGCTCGGGCAGCTCCCGGCACCGCACGGCACGCTCGACTACGACGGCCCCGGGCAGACGGCGCGCTCCTGGCTGCGGCGCATCCTCGCGTACGGGCCGTTCACCGCCGTCTTCAACGTCTCGGGGAACCCGGCGATCAGCCTGCCGCTCGGGCAGAGCCGCGAGGGGCTGCCGATCGGGGTGCAGCTCGTCGCCGCCCACGGCAGGGAGGATCTCCTGCTGCGGGTGGCCGCGCAGTTGGAGCAGGCGGTGCCGTGGGAGGAGCGGCGGCCCGTGTTCTTCGCGGAGGGGGACGCGTACCGGGCCTGAAGTCCCGGAGGCGTAGTGGCGCCTGACGTTGTGTCAGGTGCCGACGGCGAGTCCTCGCGGACGGTAGTCGCCGGACGCCGTGCGCAGGGCGAGTTCCGCGAGCGCCTCGGGGGCGCCCCGCTGGCCGCGGATGCCGGGGAAGGCGTTGACGTCGACGGCCACGGGGCCGTCCGCGGTGTCGAGGAGGTCGACGCCGTAGACGTCCAGGGCGAAGACCTCTCCGGCGCGCCGCACCACGTCGAGCCAGTCCGCCGGGAGGCCGGAGACCGCGACCGGCTCGGTCGCGCGGGGGCCGGACGTGGCGAGCTCCGAGCGGCGGAGCGCGGCGAAGACCTCGTCTCCGACGACCCACAGCTTGTGGTCCCAGCCGTTGTTCGGGGTGTAGTCCTGGACCACCACCGGCTCGTCCGGCCACTGCGCGGCGAGTGCGCGTAGTTGTTCCGCGTCGTCCACCTTGGCCACGAGGTCGTGTCTCCGGCTGTGGCGGCTCTTGACGACCAGGGGGTACGTCACGCCGTCCCAGGCGGCCAGGCGCGGGAGGGTGGTGGTGGCGCCGGTGGCCGCGAAGGGCAGGCCCGCGGCCAGCGCGACGTCGGCCATGGCGGTGCGGTCCTGGCACAGCTCGGTCGCGTCGGCGGAGTTCAGCACGGGGGCGCCGTGCGATTCGAGGTAGCGGGCGAAGGCCAGGGCCCGGGGGGTGCGGGTCTTCAGCAGGTAGACGTCGGCGAGGGACCCGGGGGCGCGGGCCGGGGACGGCAGCGTGGCGTGCACCGGGTCCAGCGCCTCCACCTGGTGATGGGGCGTCAGCAGCGCGGTGGCGGCGGCCAGCAGCGGGTGGTCCGGGGCGGGCGTCAGCAGACAGATCCTCACGCGCCGCTCCCGACCCGCGCGGGGACCTGCGCCGGCAGCAGCGGTGCGGGCCGGTGCCGGTCGGGCCCGGCCTCGGCGAGGCGCAGGACGGCCCACGCCACCTTGGCCACCGCGTCGGGCACTTGACGGAAGCTCGGGAAGTCGTTGACGTCGACGACCACGGGGCCGTCCGGTCCGAGGACCACGTCCACCCCGTACAGGTCGAGGCCGTAGACGTCCCCGACCTCCGAGACGATGGCCGCCACCTCGGGGGTGAGCGGCACATGGCGCTCCCGGGCGGGCCGGTCGGGGTGCAGCGGCGAGCGGCGCTCGGTCGCGTAGAGCTCGCCGTCGACGCAGTACACCTTGAGGTCGATGCCCGAATTGGGCACGTACGGCTGGGCGATGAGCAGGCCCTCGGCCGCGCTTCCGGCGGCGGGCAGCCGGTCCGGGGACGGCACGAGACGCACGGCCCGGCCCGAGCTGCCGTCGGCGGGCTTGACCACCAGGGGGTACGCGGCCGCGGGGATCGCCGCGAACTCCTCGGGCCTGGCGGCCGCGTAGGTGGTGGGGACGGGCAGGCCGCGGCTCTCGGCGAGGACGGCGGCGAGGGCCTTGTCCCGTACCCCCCGTATCGCGCGGGCGTCGTTGACGGTGGTCAGGCCGACGGCCGCGGCGCCCTCCAGGAGGGTCAGGCCCGGCCCGCCGGACACGGTCTTGAGCACCCAGGCGTCGTGGTCTCCCGCGCGCACCGTCCTGGAGAGCTCGAGGAGGGAACCACCCGGCCGCAACACGTCCACGTGGTGGCCCCAGGCGGTGAGTTGGCGGATCACGTCCACCGGCATGCCGTCGCGACGGTACTGCTCCTCCACCAGGAAGCAGAGTCTCATGTGGTGCATCCTCGTAATCCCCGGACGTCCGCCGATCCCGTCCGGCAGACTGTGACGGCTCAGGATGTCATGGGCGTACCGGTGGGAACGCCAGGGGCTGTCTCAATTCCGTAGCAACTGGATCGCATGATGCCGGAATTACTCCGAATCCGACCGACTGGTACCGGTGTCGGGCGATCCAGGGACGGCCGATTCGCGGCCGGCCCACAAGGGCCACCAGGGCCGCGCACCCCTCCCCGGGCCGGGGGCAGGGCGCCTGTCGGTCTGTCAGGAATCGGCAGCTCCGCAGGCGGATCCGGGGGCGGACGGTCCGGCTCCGCACGGAAAAGGCGATCCGGCGCGAACCGTGGGGCACTTACCCCTCGCGGTCGGGTGCACACGGTGCGTACGGGACGTTCGGCAAGGCTTGAGCACCGGGTCGCGTGGGAAGGCTAGAGGGAGACGAGGCGGCAGCACGCCGCGCCCGCGATCGCGCGGGGCGCGAGAATCCGGCTGCAGCGCCCATCGATCGCGTCACGCGTCGAGAAGTCGAGAACGAGATGAAACGCCTATGGACGCCGATATCTTTCCCGATCCGGCGGCGGTTCCCGTCGCCGCCGTCGACGGACACGGCACCGTCACCCTGTGGAGCCCCCTGGCCCGGCGGCTGCTCGGGCACTCCCCCGACGAGATCGTCGGGCGCCCGGCCACGGACCTGCTCGCCGCTCCCCTCCCCGCCTCCGCCGGACAGGCCCTGGCCGCGTCCGCACGCTGGGACGGGCCGGTCCGCGCACGCCACCGGAACGGCACCGCCGTCGACGTGCCCATCAGGGCCTGCCCGTGTCCGGACGGCGACGGCGGGGTCGAGTGGCTCGTCCTGACGGCCGCCCGGGACGGACCCGGATCCTGGCAGGACGACGAGCCGGCGGCCGGGTCGCTCAACGAGTGGGCCTATCTCCAGTCCCCCATCGCCACGTCCGTCTACGACGGTGAACTGCGGCTGGCGAGCCTCAATCAGGAGATGCTCGCCCTCACCGGCCAGCCGGTGGTGGAGATGCTGGGCCTGCCGCTCGCGGAGATCCATCCCGGTCCGCCGTTCGACGCGTTCGGCCGCATGATGGAGGAGGCGCTGCACACCGGCGATCCCATCCGCTCGGATCTGTATTTCCGCGCGCCCGGCGAGACCGGTGAGCGCGCGTGGGCCACCTTCCTGACCCCGCTGAAGGACACCGGCGGCCGGGTGCGGGGGGTCTCCCTCGCGGCGGTCGACCATACCGAGGAGTACCGCGCCCGGCAGCGGCTGGCGCTGGTGAACGACGCGGGCGCCCGGATCGGCACGACCCTCGACATGACCCGCACCGCCGAGGAACTCGCGGAGGTCACCGCCGGGCCGTTCGCCGATTTCGTCGCTGTCGACCTCTTCGACTCCGTCCTGCGGGGCGAGGAGCTCCGGACCGCGCCCGCGGCCGACGTCCCCACCCCCGCCCTGCGCCGCGTCGCCGCCCGCCCCGCGCCCGGCGGC
>NZ_JBSFWT010000042.1:0-63502 GCF_053594975.1 Streptomyces sp. NPDC002537 | reverse complement strand
GCGGCGGCAACCAGAACTGGACCATCGGCGGCGACGGCAGTATTCAGGCGCTGGGTAAATGTCTGGACGCCAACGCCGCCGGAACCGCTGATGGCACACGTGTGCAGCTGTGGGACTGCAACGGCACGCCCGCGCAGCGCTGGTCCTACAACGCGGCGCACGACGTGGTGAACCTCAACGCGAACAAGTGCCTGGATGTGAAGGGCAACAACCCGGCTGACGGCACCGCGACGCAGCTGTGGACGTGCACGGGCGGCGCGAACCAGAAGTGGTCACTCACCTCCGGCCAGGAGCAGGCCTGGCAGACCGGGAAGATGACCTACTACAACGACAAGGGTTACGGCGCCTGCGGAACCCAGATCGACGCCAGCTCCCAGGACCTGGTGGCTGTCTCCTCCGCCTGGTGGACGAGCGCGAACACGAACAACGACCCTCTGTGCTCCGGTGTCTCGGTACAGGTCACCTACGGCGGCAAGACCATCACCGTGCCGGTCAAGGACAAATGCCCTACCTGCGAGCCCGGTCACATCGACCTGTCCGAGTCGGCGTTCCGCAAGCTCGTCCCCGTCGGCACCGACATGGTCCCGAACGTCAGCTGGAGGTTCGTCCGCTAACCCCCAGCGCACCACAGCCCGGCTCGCGGACAGCATCGCCGAACACCGCGAAGCCAGCCTCCCCGTCGGGTCCACGGCCAGAGCCCTCACCCAGGCGCGGCGCGCCGAGCTGGACGAGGTCTACCCGGACTGGTGCCCGACGTGGGACGTCGGATGGCAGCTCTGCTTCCGCCTCACCCAGATCCACGTCGAGAACGGCGGGACCGTACCGACGGCGACGGGCGAAGTGACATGCAAGGCGAAGACCCCGGCCTCTGGGTGACAGCCTGCCGCCCCGAAAGCGACATACTCCTGCCTGTCCGGCAATGGCGCGGCGAGATGGTCAGCGGGCGATGCGGGGCGATCGTTTCGGTCTTTCCGTCGTGGGCGTGCTACCGGGGGGGTGGAGCGCGTGTGCCGGTGAGCGGCACAGCGAGTCGGACGGCGAACCCGCCGCCGGGAAGCGGGCCTGCAGTCAGTTCCCCGTGCAACGCCGCGGCGCGTTCCCACAGGCCTACCAGGCCGTGTCCTCCACCGGGAAGGGACGGTCGCCGAGGCGTCTCCCCTGCGGGTGTGTCATTGCGTATGCGTACATACAGGTGGGTGTCGTCCACGTCGATCCGTACGGTCGCGCGGACGCCCGGTGCGTGTTTGCGCACGTTGGTCAGCGCCTCTTGGACGGTGCGATACGCCGTGCGTTCGACGCTCTCGGGCAACTGTCGTGCGATGGCGGCCGGAGAGATGTGCAGAGTGACATCGGCCCCGGACTCGGCCGTCAGGTTTTCGAGGTCGGTCAGGCGAAGCCTGGGGCACAGGTCGGCCGGGCCCGCGCCTTCCGCCCGGAGCACCAGAAGGATCGTACGCAGTTCCTCGAGCGTGGAGACCGCGAGCTCGCGCAGAGTGGCGGCGGCCGACCGTACGGCGGGGTCGGCGGTGGTCACCTCCAGGGCGCCGGCCTGTACGGCGATCAGCCCGGCTTTGTGCGAGACGGTGTCGTGCATTTCCCGGCCGATGCGGGCGCGTTCCCGCGTGACTGCGGCGCGGTCGAGGAGCAGGCGTTCCTGTTCGTGGGCCTTCGCCAAGTCGGCGATCCGGCAGGCAAGGTCCTGGCGTGCCTGCATCAGGAGGCCCAGGGCCGCGGGGGCGGCGCCGATGGCCATGGAGTAGACCGAGTGCTGCGTCCAGTCCGCCACTGTGGGGGCCGGAAGGCACTGTCCATGTTGAGGCTTCCAGGGTTGCCAGCAGAAGAAGTTGCCGATCGCCAGTGCCACGCTCGCGGGCAGTACGAGCCGCCCGTCCTGGCGTTTCCGGGCCAGAGCGCACAGGGTGATCGAGCTCGCGGCAATGGCGTGTGCAGTCGTGAAGAGGGCCGGCAGCGTGCACAGGAACGACACCAGCGGCAGGTTCCTGCGGAGCAGCACGGCACCTATCGCCGTGAACACCAGAGCCCGTTCCTGCATGTCGCTCGGGAACAGCTCCTGCCAGAAGTCCAGCACCGCGACAGTCGTCAGGAGGAGATCGCCTGCCAACCGCAACGCGGTGGAGTCCGGCGTGAGCAGCAACCAGTTGCCCCGCGGTGCGACGGCCGGGGAACTCACCGGCCGCTCTCGGCCAGGGCCATGCCCTCCCGGGTTGCGACCACGGCGGCCTGGACCCTGTTGGTCACGCCCAGCTTCGACACCAGGGACTTGACGTGATCCTTGACCGTGGCGGGGCTCAGGTGCAGCCGGCCTCCTATCTCCACGTTGGACAGGCCCTGCGCCACCAGGGCCAGCACTTGGCGTTCCCGGTCCGACAGCGTCGCCATGGCAGGACCCGCCCCCGCGGCGTGGCGAGGACGTCCCTCTTCACTCTGCAGACGTCGGACCAAGGGCACGGTCAGACAGCCTGCACCGGTGCCCAGGGCACGCACGGCGTTGATCAGTTCACGGGGGCTGGTGTCCTTGAGCAGGAACCCGGCGGCTCCGAGCCTCAGTGCCTCGCCAAGGTAATCATCGGTGTCGAAGTGGTGAGCATCGCGACGTGCGGAGGGGCCGGCAGACTCCGCAGACGGCGCAGAACCGTCAGTCCGTCGACATCCGGCATCCGGATGTCGAGCAGGACCACGTCCGGGCGCCAGGACCGCGCCGTCTCCACCGCCTCGCCGCCACCGCAGGCTGCCACCACGGCGATATCCGGGGCCGTGCCGAGGATGTCCGACACCCCCGACCTCAGCAGGTGCTCGTCGTCTACGACCATCACCCGCAGCGCGGGGCACGCCAGTACCGGCATCTTCGCATCCTTACCTGATCCCAAATTTTGGACATAAACGACTCAAAGACTCCATCCGCGGCATCAGCGGGATAAAAGGACGTTTCCCCCTCCTTTCGCGCCGCCCTGATGCCGGTGAGAGAGCGGGACCGTCGGCCTGGGCGGCAGCACCGGCACCGTCATGAATGGCCGACATGGCATATAGCCGCGCCCTGCGATCTCTGGTCGCAGAGTTGGAAGCCCCCCTCCTGCCACTGCCAGCGGATCGCCGGTCTGAAGGTCAGGGCCGACGGCGGTACTGGGTGGGTGACAGGCCGAACGTGCGCTGGAAGGTACGGCGCATGGCCTCGGTGGTGGGGTAACCACTGACGCGGGCGATGTTCTCGACACTGTCCCGGGTGTCGTGGAGCAGGCGCCGGGCGGTCTCCAGCCGGGCATGGTCCACGTACCGGCCAGGGGATGTGCCGGTCTCGGCGGTGAAGGCACGGGTGAACTGGCGGGGGGAGAGACTGGCACGCCGGGCGAGCGCCGCAACCGACAGATCCGCGTCCGGGTGGGTGGCGATCCAGTCCTGTACCTCGCGCAAAGGTTGGCGGTCGGCAAGTTGCGCCCGCAGGTGGGTACTGACCTGCTGCCGGGTGCCGGATCTGCGCAGAAACACGACCAAGTGGCGAGCGAGGGTCTGGGCGATGTCCCATCCGAGGTCTTCCTCGACCAGGGCGAGCATGAGGTCCATCACGGTCGTGCCGCCGGCGGAGGTGGAAACCCTGCCGTCCCGAATGAAGATCGGGTCAGGATCCACTTGTGCCTCGGGATATGCCTCAGCCAACTGGCCGACCTGACTCCAGTGGGCGGTGACCCGCCTGCCCACGAGAAGTCCGGCTTCGGCCAGCAGGAAGGTCCCGCTGCAGAGGGAGACGACCCGCTGGGAACGCGCCGCGTTCTGGCGCAGCCAGCGGACAACTTCCGCGGCGAGTGGAACGGTGCTGTCGCCGCTGTACGGCCCGGGCACCAGGAGCGTATGCGGCGCGGCGGCGGTGGACAGGTCCATGTCCGGCACGAGCGTCCAGGCCGCTGGGACTGTGCACGGGCATGCCACCGGGGCCGGCGGTGCGGAGCTGGTACGCAACCTTGCCGGGTGCACTCTGAGCGACGCAGACGTTGGCGCCGGCCAGCACCTCGAGAGGGCTGATCACGTCCAGCGCATCCACGCCTTCGAAGAGCACCATGAGCACGGTGCGCGATCTCACACAGTCAGCGTGCCCGCCCTTCGGCATGTCCGCAAGGGCGGGCATCCGGCACCTTGCCACGCCCCGGCAAAGCCATGCGTGACGGGCTGGCCGCGCCTTTCACACCACCTGCGTCCAGCTACGCGGAGACATGGTGGTGTTGGCGATCCCCCGGTGGACCCGGCGCTTCCAGATCGTGCTCCCCTCGTCATATTCGGGCAGCGCTTCGCGGGCCTCCTGTTCGCTGTCGAATATGTGCTCCTTGCCGGCGGGCGTCCGGATCTTCCACTCGGTCATGGGCATCCCCGCGAGTCCGGGTCCGATCATCATGGCTACTCCTTTTGTGGCCTCCGCCTCTCGGTCGGCCCCTTCGAGGAGGGCGGCGAAGGCCGAGACCTCGTCGGCTCCCGCGAAGCGGAGTGCGAGCTCGCACAGCAGGGCCCAGGTGTCCTCGCGGCGCTGGGCGGCATAGTCGCTGGAGCCCGGCGGGGCCAGGGCGAGCGACGCCGTCAGCAGATCGAACAGCTCCCGCGACCGATCCGGGCCGAGGGGATCCCTCAGTTCGGCCCGGACCTGGTAGAAATCCCACGTGGGATTCTCCGGTTCCTCCGCACGGCAGAACTCCAGGATCCGGGCGTGCCTCTCGTATTTGCGTTTGGCTTCGATGACTTCCGGCCGGTAACCGTAGTGGTCGAAACGCCACGCGGCGTGGACCGTCGGAGGAGCGTTGCCCTCCGCGTCGTAGGGGCGTTCGTGGATGCGCCCGCGGAAACGAAGAGCCGTGTCGGCCCGCAGCCCTCGGGGGAGATCGGTGTGGACGCCCCCTCGCTCGCCGGAGTCCACGATCTCCGGGCAGACGGCGAGATCGGTGTGCGGGAGAACGTGGTCCAGGAGGGACAGGCAGCGCCGGATGCCCCCGGCGGAGGAGGCATCCAGCACCTCGTCCGCGTCGATCATGACGATCCAGCCTTCGGAGACATGGTCGAAGGCCAAGTTCCGCTGGCCGGCGAAGTCGTCCTGCCAGGGCGCGTGGATGATCCGCGTCGGCACGGGCTGCCGCCCGGCGATCTCCAGGGTCCTGTCCGTGGACCCCGAGTCGATGATCAGCACCTCGTCCACGTCATTCGCCACAGCCCTGAGGCACGGGCCGATCGTCTCCTGTTCGTCGCAGGTGAGAACGACAGCGGTGATGCGCGGTGCGGGCAGGGCACGCGGTCGGGCGCCTGCCGCGGTGGCACCGGGCGCCACGTCCGTCCTGGCGAGTTGCCGCGACACCGCGGAGATCAGCCGCAGGTCGTCCCGCCAGGGCGGCCCGGCGTCGTGGTCGAGGTGTGCCTGGCTGAGCATGTCGCCGAAGAGCACGTCATGCCTCCTCAAGGGTGGTGGGCAGGTTTCCGGCGGGCAGTTGGACGGTCCGGTCGAAGTGGAGGTCGTCCGCGCTCGTGTGCGAGACGACGATCTTGGCTGCGGGGAGGGTGGCAAGGTTCGCCCAGATTCTGCGGACGGTGGCGCGGTCGATCCCGCTGAAGGCTTCGTCGAAGAGGTAGACGCCCGGATCGCACAGGATCGCCCGGGCCAGCGCCAGGCGCTGGGCCTGTCCCCGGGACAGACCGCTGCCGTCCTCGCGCACCTTCCGGTCGAGACCTCCCGGAAGGGCGCCGACCACCTCGTCGAAGCAGGCCAGGCGGCAGGCCCGCTCGATCTCCTGGTCGTCCTTGGCGATACCGAGCGTGAGGTTCTCACGCACGTCGGCCGCAATCAGGAGGGGGCTCTCGCTCAGGTACAGGAGTTGCTCCCGCAGTGCCGCGTCACTCAGGTCTCCCATGTCCGAACCGCCTATGCGGATGCTTCCGCGATGATCGGGGAAGAACCCGGCGACGGCCTTCAACGCGGTGCTCTTTCCACGGCCGTTGGGGCCGGTCAGCCTCACGGTCGCCTCTTGCCCGGCCCGGAGACCGAAACCTTCCAGGGTCGGCCGGATCGCAGCAGGGTAGGTGACGCCCAGGCCGCGCACGTCGATCTCGCCCGCACTCGAGCGGTGGCCCCCGCTTCCGGATCTGCCCAACCCGGGGTCCTCGCTCTGGTTCATCACGTCCCGGTACCTGCCCACCGCGGCGGAGACGTGCTGGATGGCGATCTGCAGGGCGGCTATGGAATCGACCGAAGCCAGGAAGTACCCGGCCAGGGCGACGGAAGAAAAGAGCTGCCCAAAAGTGAGAGTGCCGGCGACGCCTTGGTGGAGACAGACCCAGGCGACGAGGATCGTGGTCAGCCCGAGGTTGACGGTCTTGGCCACCGCGTTCGTGTTGCCGAGCCGCCCCAGGCACGTTTCCGCCTCGATCCTTCGCTCGAGGCGGTCGAGTACCCGGGACGCCGCGAAATCCCGGGCCGCGAATGCCACTACCTGCTCGTAATTGCGCAGGACATTGAACAGTTCGGCTTTGAGACCGGCATCGTGCTGCAGTGCCTCCTCCGCCGCCGTCCTGATCGGAGGGAACAGCAACCAGGAGCTGATGACGTTCACGACCGCCGATACGGAGAGCACACCGAGCACGAGGGGGTTGCTCCAGGCGAGATACCCGCCCACACTGACGACGATGCCCACGTCGATGGCCGACCGAACCGTCGTGGAAGCCACCATCGTCTGGATCTCGTGCACGTCGTCGATCCTGCTCACCAAGTCGCCGGTGCGTCGACTGTGGTGGAACAGGACCGGCAGTCGCAGCAACTTACGGATGTAGCGTTCGGAAAGCTGGCGTTGAAGCGACTGTCCCAGTGAGACGGCCATCCTGCCCCGCACATAGTGCGCGACCGCGGCGGCCATGACGGCGCAGGCGAAGACAGCGACCATCGCGTCGACCGAGTCCGTGGAGCCCTCGCTCAGCACCCGGTCCATCGCGATCTGCAGGAAGATCCCGGTCAGCAGCGCGGCGAGCGAAACCACGGCGGTGAGCAGCAGGATCCCGGCGAGGGCCGGCCAGCGGGCCTTCATGAGCGGCCACAGAACCCGTTGTGATCGCAGCCCCGAGAGGCGCGAGCGGAGCGACATCCCCGCGGTGGCCGGGCCGGTGACGAGGGCATGCCCGGAGAACACGTCCGCGAGGTCGCACGCGTCCATGACGACAGGCCGGGAGAACAGCGGATCGCTCACGATGAACTGTCCGCTCCGCGTGGCGTGTACCACGATGAAGTGCGGCCGGCTCACGTGAACACAGATGATGGCGGGGCCGGCCACACCGACCGCTTCTTCGAGCTGTCCGGCGTCGAGCCGCAGGAGTTCGGAGTCGACCCCGTAGTCGGCCAGAACCCGCTGGAGGCCGAGCAGCGTCGAACCTCTGTGGCCAAGTCCCACGGACTCCCGTAGAACGGCGGCGTCGACCAGTCGGCCATGGCGCCTCAGAACAGTCCGGACACAGGCCGGCCCACAGTCGGTGTCGCCGGTCTGGGGCGTGTGATAGCGCCGGAATTTCACTGCGTGTCTTTCTCGTACGGCAGCCCCGGCCCGCACGGTCTGCGGGCCGGGGCCTCGGATTCAGTGCTTCTTCTTGCACTCTCGGTTGTAGATGTCCATGTAGTTCTGCGGAGAGCCTCCGCAGGAGATGACCGCACTGCTGAAGCTGAGCGTCTTGATGTAGGCGCACTGCTTTGCGTCCATGCCCTCACCCGTGGCTTCTGCCGCCTCGGACATCTCGAGCGGGGGGAAACCCATGGAACGCAGCTTCGCGAGACTCATGCCTCATTTTTCCTCTCACATATGCGAACACCGGGTGCTCGCTCTTGAAATGTTTCAACCGCGCCGCGCGTGCAGGGAAGGCAGCCGGAAAGCCCATGAGCGCACATCAGCGATATCCGAGATATCGATCGATGTCACAGCTCGGCGTGCATGGAAGCAGCACGCTGATCACCGCTGCGGTCTCTTCGGCGGGGCCCATCGCTGCGCACACCTTTCGGCCCTTCGAGTCTCGCCTCGCCCTGGGCATGGAATCCATCCGCCAAGAGGAGGTGATCGGCCGACCGGTCGGTGGGGCGACATCCCCGCCTTGTGGTCCGGCACGTACGAAGGAGGGTGGCCCGACGGGGGGCTCTGCTTCGGCCCGGCCACGAACTCGGCACGGGGGGATGTCCATATCTGTGGGTTGTACGGCCGTATAGCCATGGCACGGCGATCTGGTGAACCGGAGACTGGAGGTGTTGCCGGAGGGACCGGCGGACCGAGGGACCAGGTGGTAGCGATGACAGACGACTTCTCTGTACCGGCCGGGGTGCGTGTGCCGGACTCGAAGCTCGCGCGGGAGGCGACCGAGCTCGTACGGGACAACACCAGTGAACTGATCTACCACCACTCACGCCGTGTGTACTTCTTCGGCAGCCTCCAGGGGTTCAACCGGGACCTCAGCTTCGACCCCGAGCTGCTCTACGTCGCGGCCATGTTCCACGACCTGGGCCTGAGCGAACCGTTCCACGGCAGTGGGCAACGCTTCGAGGTGGACAGTGCCGATGAAGCCCGGCGCTTCCTGCAGGCACGTCAGGTACCGGAGGACAGTATCCGACGGGTATGGACCGCCATCGCCCTGCACACCACCCCGGGCATCCCCGAATTCATGGAGCCGGAGGTGGCGTTGGTCACCGCAGGCGTGGAGTACGACGTCCTCGGCATCGGCTACCACGACCTCGACGAGGCGGACCGTGCAGCGGTCGTCGCCGCTCACCCGCGCCCAGGCTTCAAGCAGCGCATTCTGGAAGCCTTCACCGACGGGATCCGGCCCAAGCCGCAGACCACGTTCGGCAACGTCAAGGCCGACGTGCTCGCGCACTACGTGCCCGGCTTCGAGCGCGGGGACTTCGTGCGCACCATCCTGGACTCCCCATGGGCCGAGTAGCCACCCGCACACCGGCGAGCCGAGTGGTCGTGGTGGCCGCCTTCGACGGCGTGCAGTTGCTGGACGTCACCGGCCCCGTCGAGGTCTTCACCACGGCCAACGCCTTCGGCGCCCGCTACGACGTACGGATCGTCTCCCCGACCGGCACCGACGTGCGCACCTCCTCGGGCGTGCGCATCGGCGTCGACGCCACGCTGACGAGTCTGCCCGCGCGGCTCGACACGGTCGTCGTGCCCGGCCGGCGCGACTGGCAGCGTGCCGTCACCGACCAGAGGCTGCTCTCCCTGGTCACGGAACTCGTCAGCCGCACACGGCGGATCACCTCGGTGTGCGCCGGAGCCTTTGTCCTGGCGCAGACGGACGCACTGAACGGGCGGCGCGCCGCCACACACTGGCAGCTCGCCACGCAGCTGGCGACCGCCTATCCCCAGGTGAACGTCGAGACGGACCCGGTCTTCGTCAAGGACGGCAACGTCATCACCTCCGCCGGTGTCACCGCGGGCATCGACCTCGCCCTGTGCCTGGTCGAGGACGACCATGGTGCCGACGTCGCGCGGGATGTGGCACGCGAGCTGGTCGTCTTCATGGCCCGCCCCGGAGGGCAGTCCCAGTTCAGTGCCCGCCTGGCACCGCGTGAGGCGAAGCATCCGGTGGTGCGGCAGGTGATGGACAGCGTCGGAGCCGACCCGGCTACCCCTCACAGCCTGGAGTCCCTGGCGCGTGATGCCGGCGTCAGCGCCCGCCACCTCGGCAGGCTTTTCCGCAGGGAGACCGGGATGACGCCCGGCCGGTATCTGGAATCCGTACGGCTGGAGGCCGCCCAAGCCCTCCTCGAAGCGGGCAACGACTCCGTCGACACGGTGGCCCAGGAGTCCGGCCTCGGCTCCTCGGAAACCATGCGCCGCGTCTTCCAGCACACCTTGGGGATCACCCCGACCGCCTACCGTGCACGCTTTCGCACCACCGCAGACGTCACCCGCACGGGAGCAGGGGGCTGAGCGCTGTAGTCGACCAGGGCGGAGCATCGGTCTGCTCGGCGGGCTCTGCCGGTGTCATCTATCGCGACCAGTCACATACCGGTCCGTTGGCCGGTGTGCCGATGCGGCAGGGTGCAGTCGAGGATGTTCATGCGGTGGAGGGCGCCGGCGCGGGCGGCCGGGTGCTTCCGCCGGATGTTTGAGAGCCTTGCCCGAGTCGGGCTCGCCCCGCTCCTGCTCGGGCGGGGCGGGTGGCTTGCGCCAAGTGGCGAAGGTGAGTTGGGCGGCGTAGGCGTAGGTGTACAGCAGCCGCCCTGCGCCGTACGATCCGTGCGCGGCAAGGCTGCAGGTACCACTGGCGGCCGTACTGGGCGTGAACGGACGTCGTCAGGACGAGCCCGAGGGTGGTGTCGGCGGTGTGGTCGGGGTGGGCAGCGAGGACGGCGCCCAGAACGGCATGGTCGGTTCCGAACCACCAGGTAGGCGGCCATGGTGATCACCGCGGCGATGGCGTGGGAGTGCCGGGCCGGGGGCTGAGCCGACGGTCGGGAGTGAAGGCCCTGGGCGCGACCGTCGTCCCGTCGTCGCCTTCGGCGTGGGGCCTGCCGCAGCGCAGACACTGTGCGGGACTGGCTTTCGGGGGCATGACGACATCCGGCCCGATACCCCGGCCGCCCGAGCCCTGCTTCGCAGTATGGGAGCGGGAGGAGATCTGGCCGCATCGTCTGCACCGGGTCGCGGAGGGCAACGCTGAGTGGAGCGTTGGCGGGTGGTGGGGCGGGACATGGTCGTCTTCCCGGACGGATGGGCTTCGCCGACGGACGGCGGAATGCGCTGAGTGTTCGACCGAGTCCCTCCGGGGGGGGGAGGGCTCCGTGCCTGTCCCGCGGAAGGCGGAAACCCGTCGGCAGGGTGCGGGTAGATGCCGAGTTGATCGGCTGTCGATCCCCGGGCGGTTGGCTGCTGTCCGTCCGCCCGGCCGACGACATCGCAGGGCCGGCGGTCCTGCCCCACCCGACTGGTGCCAGCGCTTGTCACAGGCCTCCCGGCATCGCGACGTAAGGAACTCCGCATGCTCAGAAGCACAGCCGTCCGCCGCACGCTCGTCACCGCCCTGACGGCGGCAGCACTCGGCGCGACGGGTCTCCTCACCGCCGGCACCGCTTCGGCGGTCGACGGCAGCCAGATAGTGAACAGGGGATCCGGCAAGTGCCTCGACGTCCGTAACGGCGGCACTGCGGACGGCACCCCCGTCCAGCTCTACACCTGCAACGGCACCGGCTCACAGCGCTGGGTGATCCTCACCAGCGCCAACGGCGACCGGAACTTCCTCTACAACCGGCAGTCCAAGAAGTGTCTGGACGTCTCCAACTCCGGAACCGACAACGGCACGCCCGTGCAGATCTGGACCTGCAACGGAGGCCGTGCCCAGTCCTGGGGGATCACCACCCGCGGCCTGCTCAACAAGAACGCCGGCCGAGTACTGGACGTCCCCAACAGCAACTTCAGCGACGGACAGAGCCTCCAGATCTGGGACATAAACGACTCCGGCGCCCAGCAATGGGACGGCGGCGAGTACCAGCCCGAGCCCCCGGCCGGCTGCACGCCCGGAGGCTCCATGGCGGCCGGCTGCATCGAACGGTAACCACAGCGGTTCATCTTCCCGATCTGTCCCGATTGATCGTTTCTGGACGCAATCCCGCTCGTTGAACGGTGGGGCCGCGCCTCAGGCGGCGGCCGTCGTGACGAAAGGAGAAGCGTTGTGCGTCGGGTGAGTACGGCTCTGGCCGCGGTGGCAGTAGCGGTCGGTTGCGGGATGGGGATGACGACCACGGTCGCGCAGGCGGCCTCCACCTCGCCCCGGGAGGATCAACCGCCCTTCCCGTACGCGGATTGCCTCAAGGCCGCCCAGCAGCACAAGGAGACCCCGGCCCACTCCAAGTGGCACTGCGACGAGTTGGTGAAGAAGGGGTGGGTCCGGAAGCCGCCGGTCGAGGAGCCGCCTGCTGAAAAGCATGTCGAGAAGCCGCGCCCGGAGAAGCACATCGAGAAGCCGCACGCCAAGCACCACGTCGGGAAACATGCCGGGAAGCACGCTGGGAAGCACGCCGGGCGGCCGCATATCGGGAAACCGCACGCCGCTTCGTCCCCCGGGCGGCCGAAGCGCTGAGCGCTCCGCGGGAAGCGCGGTCCGGCCGGCTGGGGCCTGTACGGGCCGACCGCGCCGTTCCCCGCGCCTCTGCCGGGGTGCCCCATCAGCTTCCGGAGCGCGCCGCCCGCCTGTGCGGTGTGCCCCCGCCGGAGGCGCACGGGCAGGCCAGTCGCATCTGGGCAGTGAGTCGACGACACCGCCCTCCTCGAAATGAGACTTCGGCGAAGCTCGCGCAACACCCGCTCAGGTGCTACGCCACGGTTCGCTGCGGCGACAAACGCAAACAGGGGCCGCCGAAGCCTTGGCAGGCATCGGCGGCCCCGAGTGACGTCACGCCATTACACGTCGGTGCCCGCGCGGTTCACAGCGTCGACCAGGCTCTTGGGCCGCTGATCGGTCCAGTGCTCTTCGATGTAGGCGAGGCAGGACTGGCGGGATCCTTCCGGGTGGACGATGCTCCAGCCGACGGGGGTCTCGGCGAAAGCGGGCCACAGGGAGTGCTGTCCTTCCTCGTTGGCGAGGACGACGTAGGTGCCGTTTTCGTTGTCGAAGGGGTTGTTCATGGTTCAGCTCCTGGGGGTGGAAGAGTTCTGGGTGGTCTGGTCGAGCGCTGCACGCAGAATCGGACCGATGTGGCTCAGGGACTGCGGTCGCATCAGATGGTGGTGTTCGCCGACGATCGGGTGCGCGGTGACCGTGCCGGCCACGTACGGCTCCCAGTCCTTCGCGGAGACGGTCGGACCCGTGTCGGACGTTGCCGCGGTGAACAGCAGCAGATCACCGTCGAACCGCTCCGGTGTGAACTTCCGCTGCAGGCCGATGTTGTGGCTGTAGGCGTCGATCATGGCGGTCAGGGCATTGTCCTCCAGGATCTCCGGGGGGAGGAGGTTCGTCCGGCGCAGGAGGTCCGCCACGACGTCGCGGGTGAGGTCCTTCCCCTCGAGGTCTTCGGGGCGATAACCAGCCGCGTCGAGCAGGAGTCCGAAGATCTGCTGCTCGCCGCCCTCGGGCACTCCCTGCACGGACTGCTCGGCGCTGACATAGGTGTCGAGCATGACCAGCAGCGCCACCTCCTCCCCTTCCTCCCGGAGCCGGGTGGCCATGGCGTGCGCCACCATGCCGCCGAAGGACCAGCCGAGCAGGTGGTAGGGGCCGGACGGCTGGACGGTGCGCAGATGGTCCACGTAGTCGGCCGCCATCTCCTCCAGGGTCGCGGGGAGAGCCTGCGGGTCCATCAGTCTCCGTGCCTGCAAGGCGTACAGCGGGCGGTCCTGGCCGAGATGGCTCAGCAGTCCCGCGTAGGGCCAGCTGATCCCGCTGGCCGGATGTACGCAGAACAGCGGGGGGCGACTGCCGCGCTCGCGCAGGGGCAGCAGGGTGTCCAGTGCGGGGCGTGCTTCCTGGGTCTGGTTGAGTTCCTTGGAGAGTTGGGCCGGTGTGGGGGCCTGGAAGAGGGTGCGCAGTTGAAGTTCCGCTCCCAGGGTGGTGCGGATCCGGGAGATCAGCCGGGTGGCCAGCAGCGAGTGCCCGCCGAGGTCGAAGAAGTCGTCCTCGGCACCGACCGCGAGGACGCCCAGGACCTGTGCGTACAGGTCGCAGAGGACTTGTTCACCGGGGGTGAGCGGAGGCCGTGAGGTACCGGCCGCCGGTTCGGGGGCGGGCAACGCCCGTCGGTCGAGCTTTCCACTGACAGTCACGGGCAGTTCGGGAAGTACCACCACGGCCGCCGGGACCATGTGCTGAGGCAGCCGCTCGGCGGCGAAGTCGCGCGCCGAAGCCGCCAGGGCCGCCAACTGCTGTGTGGCCGAGGGGTGGTTGGTGAGGGCGGCCCCGGTGACGACCGTCGGCTGGTATGCCTCGACGTGCGTCCCGTCGGCCGGGCTGTCGGGATCGAGGAACACCACATCGAAGTGGTCGGCTTCGGCGGACCAGGTCGTGATGGTGCGGTAGCCGAGTTCTTCACCCAGCTGGTGCAGTGCCTCGGGATCGACGCTTCCCGGATGCTCGGGGCTGTTGAGTTCGCGCTGTGCGTCCGCCACCGGATGAGCGGCGTGGACCGCGCGCCATGCGGCTGCTTCACCGGCGATCCGCGCATTGGGGATGGCGGATATGCGCAGTCCGGAACGGCGCCGGGTTGCCAGGTACCCCTTCAGCTCCTCTGTGCTGCCCATCTCTCCGCCCCAGGGCAGGCATGTGATGGGCTCCTGGTCCGGGATGGCGGAGGCCGGGCTTGCGGGGCTCTTGTGGAGGATGGCGTCGTAGCGGTGCCGGGTGAGTTCGTTGTGGTTCCGGCCCCGCTTGAGACGGATGTCCACGGCAGCGACAGCGGGCAGCTGTGAGCGCAGGCTGGTGAAGAACTCCGGCGCGATGAGCAGTTCCTTCTCGAAGAGCAGATCGTGCTCGGCCGCCCGGCGCACTTCGGCCGGCTGCGCGGCGGCACCGGCCCGGTGGAGTTGTACCGCGGTGCGAAGGTAGCGGGCCAGCCGCAGATTGCGTACGTCGCCGACGAAGATCCGGCCGCCCGGGGCGAGGAGTTCGATCGCCGAGCCCAGTACCTCGGCCAGATAGTCGGCGTGCGGGAAGTACTGGATAACCGAGTTCACGACGATCGTGTCGAAGAAGCCTGTGGGCAGGCCACTGAAGTCGTCGGCAGCCCGGCAGTGCAGGTGTACCCGGTCGGCCAGCTCGGGCCGGCCGGCGATCTGCCGGCCGAGGCGCTCGATCACCGCGGCCGATATGTCCGTACCCCAGTAGGTCTCGCAGTGCGGTGCCAGGTGGGCGAAGAGCAGCCCGCTGCCGATGCCGATCTCCAGAATCCGCTGCGGCTCGAGTGCGCTGATGCGCTCAATGGTGCCCTGTCTCCACTCGCGCATGTGGTCCAGCGGGATGGACCCGCCGTCATAGCTGCTGTTCCATCCGGAGAAGTCCTCCCCCAGAGGGACGGCATCGGGTTCCTGGCCGTAGACCGAGTTGTAGATGTCCCGCCACTCGTCGACGTGTTCCGTGCTGTGCGGGTTGTCGGCGTCCGTTGTGGGTGCGGTGGGGGTGATGTAGCCGACGAGTCGGTGGTTGCCGGGCTGGTCTTCGCGTACGACGACCGCGGCCTGTGCGACGCCCGGGTGGGCGGCGAGGGTGGATTCGATCTCACCGGGTTCAATACGGAAGCCACGAATCTTGACCTGGTCGTCGGTACGGCCGAGGTACTCGAGCTGGCCGTCGTCGCGCCAGCGGGCCATGTCACCAGTGCGGTACATGCGCTCACCACGAGCACCGAAGGGATTGGCGACGAAACGCTGGGCGGTCAGGCCGGGACGGCCGAGGTACCCGCGCGCGAGCCCGGGTCCGGCGATGTAGAGCTCGCCTGCCGCCCCAGGGGGTACGGGCTGGAGACCCGAATCCAGGAGGTAGACGCGGGTGTTGGGGTTGGGACGGCCGATCGCGGGCGTACCGGAACCGGGGACGAGAAGGTCGGATATGGTCGCGGACACGGTGGCCTCGGTGGGCCCGTAGGCGTTGATCATCCTGTGGCCCGGTGCCCAGGCGTCGACCAGACCGGCCGGGCACGCCTCGGCACCGACGACCAGCGCGGTCCCTGCCGGGAGGCTGCCCGGTGTCACCGCTGCCAGTGAGCTCGGCGTCAACATGGCGTGGGTGATGCCGAACGCGCAACAGGTGTCCGCGAGCGGCTCCCCCGGCAGCAGCCGGTCACGGGAGGCCAGAACCAGGCTCGCACCGGACAGCAGCACCAGGAGTTCCCACACGGCGGCGTCGAAGCTGGTGGAGGCGAACTGCAGTACCCGGCTCCCGGGCCCCACTCCCCAGCGTTCGATCTCTGCGGTGGCGAGGTGGGGCAGTCCGGCATGGGTGACCACGACGCCCTTGGGGGTACCGGTCGAGCCGGAGGTGTAGATCACGTAGGCAGGGTGCGCGGACAGCAGGGGCGCCAACCGCTCCTCGTCCGTCACCACAGCATCGGACAGGTCGGCCAGCCGTTTGACAGTCAGCGGGTCGTCCAGCACCACCCGATGAACGTCGAACTCGGGGAGCCTGCCGCTCAGTTCGTCGACGGTCAGGAGGAGGGCGGGCCGGGCGTCATCGACCATGAAGGTGAGCCGCTCGGCCGGGTAGTCCACATCCAGCGGCAGATAGGCCGCCCCCGCCTTCAGCACGGCCAGGATCGCGATCACCAGCTCGGGCGTACGTGGCAGGGCCAGCGCCACCAAGCGGTCCGGCCCCACGCCGTGCTCCGTCAGCAACCTGGCCAGACGATTGGCAGCAGCATCCAGCTCGGCATACGTCAACGACTCCTCGCCGCACACCACCGCAACAGCCGAACCATCCCGCAGAACCTGCGCCTCGAACAACTCCGGCAGCATCGCCTGCGGCACGTCACGCACCACACCCGTACCGGCAGACAACACCCCCTTCCTTTCCTCGGCACTGAGCACATCAACCCCGCCCACAGAGCGGTCGGGATCGGCCACGGCCGCCTCGAGCAGCAACCGCAGGCGGTCCGTCAGTGCCTCGACGGTGGCCGCGTCGAAGATATCGGTGCTGAATTCGACGAAGCCCTCGATACCTGACGGCACACGGTCGTCGGTGTGCTGCTCGGTCAGGTGGAAGGAGAGGTCGACCTTGGCCGTACCGGTGAACACCGGCCTGACCGTGGTCTCCAGACCGGGCAGGGCCAGGTCTCCCTGGGGCACGTTCTGCCAGGCGAGTGCGACTTGGAACAGCGGTTGGTGGGAGAGGGTGCGAGCAGGGTTGAGGACATCGACCAGGCTCTCGAAGGGGATGTCCTGGTGTGCGTAGGCCTGAAGGCTCTTCTCCCGCACCCGTCCCACCAGTTCCCGGAAGCTGGGCCAGCCGGAGGTGTCCACGCGCAGGACCAGGGTGTTGACGAAGAACCCCACCAGGCTCTCCGCGGCCTGGTCCAGGCGGCCGGCGATACCGATGCCCACGGGGATGTCGGAGCCCGCTCCCATCCGGGAGAGCAGCGCCGCCAATGCGGCCTGGACAACCATGAATTCACTGGCCCGGCAGGAATGGGCCAGCTCCTTCAGAGCTGTGTGGAGGTCGGCATCCCAGTGGAAGGAGACCGCCTGCCCGCGGTAGGAGGCTTGCGCCGGGCGAGGGCGATCGGTCGGCAATTCGATACGTTCCGGCAGGTCCGCCAGGGCCTCCTTCCAGTAGGCCACCTGCTTCGTCCAGAGGCCGTCCGGATCCGCGGCATCCCCGAGCAGTCCGCGCTGCCACAGTGTGTAGTCCGCGTACTGCACCGGCAGCGGAGCCCAGTCGGGAGTCCGGCCGTCACGGCGGGCGGCGTACGCAGCGGACAGGTCACGCCACAGCGGGCGCATCGACCAGCCGTCGGCGGCTATGTGGTGGACCACCAGCATCAGGACGTGATCGTCGCCGTCCAGCGTGAACAGCGTTGCCCGTATCGGCGACTCGTCGGCGAGATCGAAGGGGTGAACCGCTGCGGCGGCCACCGCACTGTCGAGTTCCGCTTCGCTCAGATGCACCTCGGTCAGCGGCGGGACGGCATCCGCGCCCTCGAGAATGCGCTGGCAGGGTTCGCCACCCATCTCGGTGAAGACGGTGCGCAGGGCTTCGTGGCGTTCGACCACGTCCGCGAGCGCCGCACGGAGCGCGTCGACGTCCAGTTTGCCGGAGAGCCGGGCGGCCAGCGGAATGTTGTAGGTGGCCGACGGGCCTTCCAGCTTGTGCAGGAACCACAACCGCTGTTGCGCGAAAGACAGCGGCAACTGCGACGGGCGCTCCTGCGGCACCAGTGCGGGGCGTGCTTCGTGGGTCCGGTCGAGTTCCTTGGCGAGCTGGGCCGGTGTGGGGGCCTGGAAGAGGGTGCGCAGCTGTAGTTCCGCTCCCAGGGTGGTGCGGATCCGGGAGATCAGCCGGGTGGCCAGCAGCGAGTGCCCGCCCAGGGCGAAGAAGTCGTCCTCGGCACCGACCGCGGGGATGCCCAGGACCTGTGCGTAGAGATCGCACAGGACTTGTTCGGCGCGAGTGAGCGGAGGCCGTGAGGTACCGGCCGCCGGTTCGGGGGCGGGCAGGGCACGGCGGTCGAGCTTTCCGCTGCCGGTCACGGGCAGTTCGGGGAGCACGACAACCGCCGCCGGGACCATGTGCTGAGGCAGCCGCTCGGTGGCGAAGTCACGCACCGAAGCCGCCAGGTCGGTCGTGGGTGTGGTGGGGGTGATGTAGCCGACGAGTCGGTGGTTGCCGGGCTGGTCCTCGCGTACGACGACCGCGGACTGTGCGACGCCCGGGTGGGCGGCGAGGACGGATTCGATCTCACCGGGCTCGATACGGAAACCGCGGATCTTGACCTGGTCGTCGGTACGGCCGAGGTACTCGAGCTGACCGTCGTCCCGCCAGCGGGCCATGTCACCAGTGCGGTACATACGCTCACCACGAGCACCGAAGGGATTGGCAACGAAACGCTGGGCGGTCAGGCCCGGACGGCCGAGGTACCCGCGCGCGAGTCCGGGCGCGGCCACGTACAGCTCGCCCGCCACGCCAGGAGGTACGGGCTGGAGGCTCGTGTCGAGGAGGTAGACGCGGGTGTTGGGGTTGGGACGGCCGATCGCAGGGGTGCCGGAACCCGGGGTCAGGGGGTCGGTCATGGTTGCGCACACGGTCGTCTCGGTCGGCCCGTAGGCGTTGACCATCCGGCGGCCCGGTGCCCACGCGTCGACCAGCGCGGCCGAGCACGCCTCGCCGGCCACGATCAGGGTGGTGACGGTGGGGAGGCTGCCCGGCGTTGTCGCTGCGAGGGAGCTCGGCGGAAACGTGGCGTGTGTGACGCCGAATGCGGTGCAGGTGTCCGCGAGCGGCTCCCCCGGCAACAGCCGGTCACGAGAGGCCAGAACCAGCCGCGCTCCCGAGAGCAGTGTCATGCATATCTCGGACACTGCGGCGTCGAAGCTGGTGGAGGCGAACTGGAGCACCCGGCTGTCGGCCTTCACGCCGAAGCGCTCGATCTGTGCGCCGGCGAGGTGGGGCAGTCCGGCGTGGGTGACCACGACGCCCTTGGGGGTGCCGGTCGAACCGGAGGTGTAGATCACGTAGGCAGGGTGTGCGGACAGCAGGGGCGCCAACCGCTCCTCGTCCGTCACCACAGCATCGGACAGGTCGGCCAGCCGCTTTCCGGTCAGCGGGTCGTCCAACACCACCTGGCGAACATCGAAATCAGGGAGCTTGTCGGCGAGTTCGTCGACGGTCAGGAGGAGAGCGGGCCGGGCGTCACCGACCATGAAGGTGAGCCGCTCGGCCGGGTAATCCACATCCAGCGGCAGATAAGCCGCCCCCGCCTTCAGCACGGCCAGGACCGCGACCACCAGCTCGGGCGTACGTGGCAGGGCCAGCGCCACCAAGCGGTCCGGCCCCACGCCGTGCTCCGTCAGCAACCTGGCCAGACGATTGGCAGCAGCATCCAGCTCGGCATACGTCAACGACTCCTCACCACACACCACCGCAACAGCCGAACCATCCCGCAACACCTGCGCCTCAAACAACCCCGGCAACACCCCCTGCGGCACATCACGCACCACACCCGTACCGACCGACAACACCCCCCGCCGCTCCTCGGCACTGAGCACATCAACCCCGCCCACGGGCAGGTCAGGGGTGCTGATGAGGCTCTCGATCAGCGCGCGCAACCGCCGGTAATGGTCGGCGAGTTCGCCATCGTCATACACATCGGGATTGGCGTCGAGCGTGATGTGGATGCCCCCGCCGTGGTCGAATATGTTGATGCCCAGGTCCTCGAACATCCCGGTCGACACGTTCCTGACGGTGGCCGGGTGCCCGGCGAAGTGCAGGTCGTAGGGGAAGGACATGAAGTTGACTTGCGGCCCGGTCAGTTCATGAGCTCCGCCGGGTCGGCCCAGGTCCCGGACCATGTCCTCGATCCGGTATTGCTGGTGCCGCAGAATGCGCCGGATTTCGCCTGCCGCCTCCTTCGCCAGATCCCGGAGCGTGGTGTGCGGACGCACCTCGAGGCGCAGAGGCAGCACATTGGAGGCCATACCGGGAATCCTGCGCAGAGCGCTGCCGGGCCGGGCCGACACGGGCAGGGCCAGCACGACCTCGGGCGCTCCGGTCAGGCGGTGTGTCAGGGCGGCTGCGGCAGCGATCATGACGGCTGCCATACGGACGCCGGCCTTGTCCGCCGCCTCGCGCAACCGCACTTCCGTCTCACGGGGCAGAACTGCCGAGTGGCGGATCCGGGCGGTTGCCGGGCGGATCGGGTGGTTGGCCAGGCGCGGCGGTTCAGGGTGGTCGGCCAGGCGCTCCATCCAGTACTGCCGGTCCTCGGCGTACTGTTCCGAGGCCCGGTACGCCGCGTCATGGTCCAGCAGTGCGCTCAGGGGGGCGAGGGGAGTTCCCGCGCTCCGGGATCCGTCGACGTGGGCGGTGTACGACTCGGCCACCCTCTGCGCGAAGAGCGCCAGGCTGAACCCGTCAGCAACGATGTGGTGATAGCCCTGATACCAGAGGAAATGCTGCGGGCCGACCTGAAGCAGGGCGAACGAGAACAGGGTGTCGCGCACCAGGTCCATCGGCCGTTCCGTCTCGGCCTGCATCCACGCCTCGGCGGCTGCGCGCGGATCCGCTTCGCCGCTGAGGTCCAGGACCGTGAAATGCCAGTCGGCGCGGGGCTCGACGACCTGTCGACTCTCCCCGTCTTCCTCGAGGAACCGCACGCGAAGGAACTCGGCCTCCTCGACAGCACCACGCAGGGCCTTCTCGAATAACGCCGTGTCGATCGCGCCAGCGATGTCCAGGTATTCCGCGATCCGGTAGCGCAGGCTTGTGGGCGCCAGTTGCTGCGCCAGCCACACTTCGCGTTGCGCCGCCGACAAGGGCAGGCGGGCAGCGCGCACGCCGGACGAAGTCATATCGAGCCTTTCTGGAAATCTCGCTCCGCGTCCGCGGCAGCGATTCAGTACGACGGCGTGAAGGCGCACCGCGCCTTGCGGCGCCCCATGGGAGCAGGCATCAGCGCCTGCGACTGTTCTCCACGCCGGTTCATGGAGGGGAAGGGGTTACACGGAGGCGTTCAGCCGCAAGGGGCCCGCCCGATGGCGGAGTCGACTTCCTGCGGTCTGCCTCACGGAGAGGTCGTTGTGTACGCGAACCCGCCCGGGGATCCATGGCGTTGGCGTTCTGATCCCTGACAGTCCTGCCCAGGCATCACGCAGCGCCCCCAGTGAACAAAGTCTCTCCCGCCCGGTCGTTCGATTCCCTCTCTGTACGCGCGCCGACGTTACAGCGAGTCACTCGTGATCAGAAGTCGGTAATCGGACAGGCGGGAAGGCTCAACAGGCCAAGAGCGCTTGGTAAGGCCGTCAAGACCGTGACTGCGCCGACGCCTCGCACGGCTCATGTCCGGGGTGTCCGGCGGCGGGTCCAGGCGCAGGCCGCGGTCAGGGGGACCGTCGTCAGCAGGGTCACGGCGGTCGCCCTGTGCCCTCCCTGGTGTCGGGTAGCAGCATTCCCGTGAGCAGCGAGAGGGCCATGATGTTCCCGGCGCGGGCCAGGCTCATGGCCCGGAGACTACGGCTGCGCGTGAACAGCCATGCGGGCCAAGACCCCTGGAGCATGAGGCTCCCCGTCCAGACCGCCGGACCTGCCATGGCCGACCGTCGTCGACCGGATCCGGCTCGGGCGCCGACCCAGGCACCGGAGGCATAGCCCGCCCCACCCAGTCGGCGGCGGGCGCGGTCTGGTCGCGGGCACCGTCGATGGTGGCTGTGCGACTCATCGCGGACTCTGGTCCACTCTCACTTATAAAGCCACGGCGGCGACGCCAGCCTCCAGGATCGGGGCGTACACGGCGCGGATCGCCTTCTCGGCCTCGGCAGTGGTGAGGCCGACGATGATGTGGTCCGGATGGGGGGGGTGTCCTGCACCGCGTGTCCCTCACGGAGGAACTCCGGGTTCCACACGACGTCGACGCGTTCGCCAGCGGGGGCCAAACGCCAGGCGAGGGCGGTGACCCGGCAGGCCTTGTGCAGCCAGTGCAGTGGCGGGATGCCGACCTCGATGCTGGTTCCGCATCCGGCTCCACGACGAACGGCAGGTAGTCCAGCAGGCCGGACAGATCGTCGGCGTAGGTCGGTCGCCGCACTGTTCCTTGACACGCATCCTGCTGGCCAGCGCGTTCCACGGGAGGTTCCGCGCGGCCCGGGTGAGGGTGCAGTCCTCGGAGCGGACCGTGACGTCGACCGGCGTGAACCCCTCGGGGGCATCCCGGCCGGCCCGTTCGTCCTGCGGGTGAGCGGGCGAACGGTGTGCCCGACGAGCGTGGCGTACAGGTCGCCGCGGGGTCACGAGCCGTCCTCGTCGCCGATGGGCTTCAATTCCCTGGCCAGTCTGGCGTTGTCTGCTGCGGCTTCCTCGGCGGGGCGCAGATCGGCAAGTTCGCCATACTGGTTGCGCTATCCGCGTCGACATGGCTCGAGTGGTCGACGCGATCCGCACCGCCGTCACTGCCGCTGATCCGCCCTCGTACGGTCAGGAGCCGACATGGTCCACATAGCCTTCATGAGTCCGGCCGCGTCCGGTCACATCAATCCCACCCTCCCGATCGTCCGGGAGCTGGTAAAGCGTGGGCACCGCGTCACCTACGCAACCGACGCGACGATGGCCGAGCGCATCCGCCCGACCGGCGCACAGATCATCCGCTACGAGCCCCGGCCTGCCGAGCCCATAGTGATCGACAGCATGGACGCAGCCGCGCGCGCCACTCTTGCCATGCTTCAGCAACTGGAGCATGCCCTGCCGCAGATCGAGACCGGCTACGCCGATGACCGGCCGGATCTGATCGTCAACGACTGGCTCGCCTGGGCGGGCCCGATGCTCGCTGCGAAGTGGCACGTCCCGCGGATCCAGTCCTGGAGCGCCCACGCCGCCAGTGAGGGGTACGACTTCGGGCAGTTCACCGTCGACATGTTCGCCGCGAGCCCGGTCAAGGCCGAGTTCGACGCCCTGCTCACCACCGTCCTCAAACGGCACGGCATCCCCAGGCTCGAGCTGCACGACTTCTACAGGCCCGCCGAGTTCAACCTCGTCTATCAGCCCAAGTCTTTCCATGTGCGCAATGAGACGTTCGACGACCGCTACGCGTTCGTCGGCCCCACCCGCCTGCCCGAACCCCGGGACTGGACGCCCCCGGGCACCCCCCTCGTCCTGGTCTCGCTGGGCACGATCATCAGCCGTCCGGACTTCTTCCACACATGCATCCAGGCGTTCGCCGCCGAGCCCTACCATGTCGTCCTGTCGGTGGGACACGGCATCGACCCTGCCTCCCTAGGACCGTTGCCCCCGAACATCGAGGCACACCAGCACCTACCGCAGCCGGCCGTGCTCGCGCACGCCGACGCCTTCGTCACCCACGCCGGGATGAACTCGACGATGGAGGCCCTGGCCGCGGCCGTACCCATGGTGGCGATCCCGCACACTCCAGAACAGGAGGTCACCGCCGACCGCATCACCGAACTGCGCCTGGGCCACAGGCTCTCGCCGACCGACACCACGGCCGAGCATCTGAGCGCCGCCGTCCGCAGCCTGCTGGACGATCCCGCCACCAAACAGCGGCTACGCGCCATGCAGCAAGACGTGCACGCAGCCGGCGGCGCGCCGCGGGCCGCCGATGCAATCGAGTCCCGGCTGACCGGCTGACCTCATCGGCCACCTGCCCGAGTAACTGTGCCTCGTTCGGACCGGTTCTGCGCTCACTGCCGCCGCGCGAACGTCCCGGCCATGACCGGGTGGGCCGCCCTTGGCGGTCGACATGACCTGGGTCGTCACGTTCGGCAGGGCGGCGGCATGGATCAGGTGCTTGATCTGGGCTGCCATCGCCTCCTTCGTCTACGACGGGAACCAACCGCACCGCGGCTCCTGGGAGGGGAGATGACCCGATACGTTCCACATACTCGGATGTGAAACAGCGTCAGGTGCACGAGATCATGTTCGTCGGCGGCCCGGTCCACGGAAAGCACAGCAGACGGCCAAACACCCGCAGGGCGGTTGTCGTGTTTGCGTCTGGAACCCGAAGGCCTCGGCACACAGAATGTGCCGAGGCCCGTGTCGTCCGGCCGGCGGCTGCCTCCAACCGGGGGGGCGTGTCAGAAGGCGACAGATCCCTGCCGCCAGTCGGAGGGGAGGGTGTGCTCGGCGGCTACTCCAGCTCAAAAAACGGCGCCCGGTTCGGCACGTACGCCAACTTCATCTGGCACGGCTGAGAAGCGGAGGCCCGTCATGTTCGACAAGATCTCCCACAAGTCCCGAGCAGCAAGAAGTCTCGCAACGGCCGCCTGCGGCCTGGCCGTCGGCCTCCTCGTCGCTGTTTCGGTGTCCTCGGCCACCGCGAACTCCACGGACTCCGCGGCTCACCGCGCCGCCGCCAAATCCACCTCGGCGTCATCCGGGCTCTGGGTGGTGACGGACTACTCCGGCAACTTCGTCCGCGGCAGCAACGTCGTCGGCATGACGAAGTTCGGCACCGGCCGATTCGAGGTCACGTTCAACCAGAGCGTGGCTTACTGCTCCTACGTGGCGACGGTGGGCGATCCGTCCAACAACCTCGTCTACAACCCGGGCCTGGTCTTCACCGCCGGCGGCCACAACAGCGGCAACGGTGTCTACGTGGAAACGAAGAACCTCGGCATGGGGCTGGAGGACCGCCCGTTCCACCTCCAGGTCGCCTGCTGATCTCGGACACGACACTTGGGGCGGTCCCGCATCCCGGGGCCGCCTCTCCCTGCGGAAACCCACTCGGAGAGCAGGTCATGGGCCATCTCGAAACTCCGGAGAATTCCCTCCACACCGACCGGCGGCTCTTCCTCACCAAGGCGTTCGGCGTGACGGCGGGGCTGGTCGCCGTCGTGGCGGCCGCCGAAGTCCCCGCCGCAGCAGCGGACCGGGCAAGACCCACGCCGGCCAAGCCCGCCCGTGTCAACGGTCAGAACAACTGGCGCTTCTGCGTGAAGTGTTACGTGATGTTCTACTACGGCTACCCGGACAACGGCCACTGCGCGGCCGGGGCGGACCACAGCATGGCGGGGTACGACTTCGACATCCCGCACGACGTACTCGAGACCTCGAACACACAAGCCAACTGGCGCTTCTGCACCCGCTGCTACACGATGTTCTTCTTCGGCTACCCCAGCGGCGGCTGGTGCCCGATGGGCGGGTCGCACAATGCCGCCGGGTTCAACTTCGTGCTCCCGCACGACATCGTCGAGACGCCGAACGCCCAGGCCTATTGGCGCTTCTGCACCAACTGCTACGCACTGTTCTTCTGGGGCTACCCGGAAAAGGGACGCTGCCCCGCCGGCAGCGGACACAACGCCGCCGGGTTCAACTTCGTCATCCCGCACTACTGAGTCGCTTGCTCATGAACAGGGCGATCTCGCCTTCGCTCTCCGTACCCCGGTAGAAGGTGGTGCCGAGCCCGCGCCCGAATCGATGCCGCAACCTCCGCGCACAACGGAGCACCGCCGTCCCCGGCCCCACGAGGGAGCTCCGACACCACGCCCGCGACGACTCCGCGGTGATACCTGGGATCAGCAGCCACCGACGGGAGAGATTCAGCTCTCCGGGTTGGGTGGCGTGAGGCCCGCCTCGTGGGCGAGGATTGCGGCCTGGACCCGGTTGGTTGCTTCGAGCTTGGCCAGGATGCGGCCGATGTGGGCTTTCACTGTGCCCGGCTCGATGCCGAGCTGCCCGGCGATCTGTGTGTTGGCCAGGCCCTGGCCGAGCATGGCGAGGACCTCGCGCTCCCGGTCCGTCAGGCGGGTGAGCCGCTGCCGGGCCCGGTCGGCGCGTGCGTTGCCCGTGCCGGTGGGGGCGGTGTCCCGTAGCCGGTCCAGCACGTGCCGGGTGACCTTGGGGGAAAGTACCGAGTCTCCGGCGGCCGCGGCTCGTACGCCCTGGATGAGTTCACCGGGTTCGCAGTCCTTCAGCAGGAAGCCCGAAGCCCCGGCGAGCAGTGCGCGGTTGACGTTGTCCTGGTCGTTGAACGTGGTCAGCATCACCACGGCGACCGGGAGGTCGAGCCCGGCCAGCTCCGCTGCGGCAGCGATGCCGTCGGTGCCGGGCATGCGCACGTCGACCAGCGCCACGTCCGGCCGGTGCGCCTGGGCCTGCTGTACCGCCTCGGCACCGTCGCCGGCCTCGGCGACCACCTCGATGTCCTCGGCGTGCCGCAGGATGAGCTGCACCCCGGCACGGACCAGTGCCTCGTCGTCGGCCAGCAGTACGCGGATGGTCATGGAGACTCCAGGGGGACGGTGAACCGCCTGATCTCCGTCAGGCGGTTGTCGGTGAAGCAGTAGCGGACCAGGTAGAGCCCGCCCTCCATATCGGTCGTCGCCTGGGGCGGGTAGATGCAGTCAGCGCCGGCGCGCCGGGGAGGCTCGCGGCCGGCGGCGGCCGCGCGGGCCAGGTCGTTGTCGTCGACGATGTGCTCGACCTCCTCGCGGTCCATGCCGAGCCGTGGTTCGGCAGGCGGTGGCACGGTCGCAGACGTGATCTCCCGGGCGGCCGCGGCGTCCCGGGCAGCCGTGGCGTACCGATTGGCCACGCTCAGCCCGGCGAGCAGCAGCGTGCCCACGCAGATCAAGCCCAGCAGCCCGGCCGCGAGCCGGGGCAACAGCCGCAGCCGCTCCCGTACCGGTACGGGCCCCGGCCGGGATGCCGGGCCCCGGTCCGTGGTGAGCGGGATACGGGCGGTGACCAGGAATCCGGTACCCGGTCCGGGGCCGCAGACCAGCTTGCCGCCCAGCACCTCCACCCGCTCCCGCAGTTGGAGCAGTCCGCGGCCGGTCCCCCGGGCGACGGGCGCAGGCTTGGCGGCGGGGAGGGCGTTGACAACCCGGACGGTGACGTCATCCGCGGCCGCGTCGACGCACACGGCGACCTCTGTGCCCGGTGCGTGCCGGTGGGCGTTGGTCAGCGCCTCGCGTACCACGCGGTGCACGGCGCGGCGCACCCGCGGCGGGGCTTCGGTCAGGTCGGGGCCGCTCCAGGCCAGGGTCACCGGCTGGGCGGCGGCCCGGGAGTCGGCGACCAGCGCCTCGATGTCGGCGCGGGTGCCGGTGGCGTCGGTGGGGCTGTCCTCGACGGGGCCGAGCACGCCGAGGATCTCGCGCAGTTCGTCCATGGCCGTGCCGACGATACGGCGCAGCTGGCCGGCCTCGTTCTGCAGCCCTGGGCTGTGCTTGGCGACGCCCAGTTCCAGCCCGCCGGCGTACAGGGAGATCAGGCTGAGCCGGTGGCCGAGCAGGTCGTGCATCTCGGCGGCGATGCGGGAGCGCTCGGTCAGGCGGGCATCGCTCTCGGTGGCATTGTTCTGCTCGCGCAGCGCCTCCACGAGACGTTCCTGCTGGCCGACCGTGGTGCCCACCAGGCCCGGACCGGCGATGGCGATCAGCCCCAGCATCAGCCCGGTGCCTGCCACGGTCAGTGCCCCGGCCGACTCCAGCCGCAGCCACGGGACGGCGGTCGCCATCGTGAGGGTGCAGGCAGCCACGAGGGCGGTCGGGCGCCAGGCCCCCGTCAGCCGTCGGCCCCCGTCGTATGCGACCACCGCGGTCAGCAGCGCCGCCTGCGGCACCACGCCCAGAATGGGAGCCAGGCCCAGCAGCGCCGGAACGGGCAGGCGGCGGCGCAGCACAAACAGGGCAATCGCCGGCGCGGCCAGCCACAGACCGTATGGCGAGAACGGGACGATCCCTGGCCGCAGTTCCCGTACCGTGATGGCTGTCACCCCGAGGAGCGCGAGGCCGGACACCGCGTCGAGCCCCAGTCGCAGCGCTGCTGTGCGCATGGGGGTGCCTCCGTGGGCCGTCAGCGCCACTCAGGGCGGGTATCAGTAGTCGGATAAATCAGTATCGGGCATGGCCGGGGGAAGGCGGACCTGTCGTTCCCGGACCGGCTTTCGGCCGCAGCAGGGCGCTGGGGAACGGCTCATGCCGACGGGTCACCGCTTGCCCGCCTCCGCCGGGGAGGCCACCTCGGCGGCCGGCGGGGGCGCGATGGCGGGGGCCTTGTCGAACCCGCTGTAGGACCAGGTCCGGCGAGGACCGTTCTCGCCGTTGGAGGCCGCGTGGAGGGAGATCGGCAGGTTCTTCTTGTCGATGCAGGCGTCGAGAAGAACCTCGTCCTTGAATCCGGCGGCCTTCAGATAGGTGGCGAAGGCGTCCCGCCGGGTGTCCGGGACCCCGGGCACGTCGGTCGTGGCGAGCTTCGACAGGCTGACGGTTCCCTTGTAGCTGGTGCCTTCACGTCGGCTCTCCCCGCTTCCACTCGCGCAGCCCGACGCGGCGATGTCAGTCCCCGTCGACAGCACCGCGAGCAGGGTGGCGGGCGGCACCGGGCCGGGGGCCGCACCGAGCACCCCCTTGCCGGGCCCCTCGCTCAGCGTCACCCAGCTCTTGCCCCTCACGCGCTCCGCCTCGCGCGCTGTCAGCTCGCGGTACTGGGTGCCCGCTGCGGACACGACGCGCCGCTTCTTGCCGCTGATGACGACGTCGTAGTCCTGCTTGCCCTCGGACCAGCGGACAGTCCCGGTCGAGCCGAGTTCTGCACCGGAGGGGGTCTGGCCACTCAGTTCGACCTTCGCGGAAGCGGATGCCGGCATCTGCCCGGCTGTCTTGCGGGCTCTGTCGGAAACGTTGTCGAACGCGCCGCAGCCGGTCAGCGCAAAGGTGACCAGGCCGACGCCCGCCGACACGGCGGCGATCGAGGAGCGGGTACGGGTGCGGGTCATGTCCTGATTCTTTCTCTTACGAGGACGAGGGCTGCGTGCGAGGCCGCACGGCCCGGGCCAGGGAGGCAGAGCCGGACGGGCCTGGTGCCGGCCCGCGCGGTCGGGTCAGCGGCGACGTGCGGGCAGGGCCCGGTCCCGGCGGCCGACGCCGGTCCGGCGCGGCTCGATCCTGGTGCAGTACAACCAGGCGAGGGCGGCGCCGAGTGCGGCACCGACGGTGTTCATCAGCCAGTCAGAGGAGTCGCATTCGCGGCCGATGCCGGTGAGTACGGCCTGGGTGGCCTCGATCAGCGCGGACAGAGCGGCACCGAAGCCGATGGCCGGCCACGGCCTGCGGGTGGCCAGCATGGCGGACAGGCCGAGTGGGACGAACAGCGCGATGTTCCCGGGCATGTCCGATGCCGTGAAGAATTCCAGGTCGATGCCGCGCACGACGCAGGAAGCCCCGGACTGTACATACCCTCCGGCCGGCCGGAGGGTGACGGCGAGGATGCCGATGACAGAGGCGGCGGTCAGTGCCCACCACAGCGCCCGCGGAGATCGCCGGCGCAGGGCGAAGCAGATCAGTGCACCGGAGCCGGCGGCGATCGCCGCTGCCTGCAGGACAAAGGCGACATTGCCACGGGCAAAGTCGGTGACGTAGCTGGCGAGCCCCACGGGCGCCCCCTCTCTCAGATGACGACGGCTTGTCGGAAAGACGCGCGGTGCCTCACGATCGCGGTGTCTGCGCCCGGAGCCGCGCCCCGTCGCCCGCGTCTCCCGGCCCTTCCAGCTTCGGCCACGCTCCAGCCCGTCCCCTCGTCCCCAAAGACGATTCGCAGGGTGGACCAAAGGCATAGAGATCCACGCGGCCGGCCGCCCGGGAAGGGGCCGGGCGCCCGGCCCCTGAGACCCGCACCCCTGCCCTCACGCGGCCGGGGCCTGTTCGTCCTCCAGCACGCTGAAGTCGACATCGAGACGGGTGTCGTAGGTGTCCGGGGTGATGCCGAGCTCGTGAGTGGAGCAGGCACCGAACCGGTTGATGTGCTCGGTCAAGTACGGCGAGATCTGGGCCAGGTCCAGGCCGATGTTGCAGTTCTGCGAGCCTGCGTGCGCCCATGCCCCTGCCGGGGCGCCCCACCGGCTTCCGGAGCGCCGCTCCCCCACGCGACACGTACCGGCCCCGCACAGGCAGGCCGACCACATCTGGGCAGCGATCAACCCCGACCTCGGCCACCACGATCCTGAAACGGATGCCGCTGCGGATGCTGCCGGAGGCCCTCTCAGTTCTTCCCGTGCCCGAGACAGCCGGTGAACCCGCCCTCGAGGACGGGCCCAAGGACGCACTTCATCAGCCGCTGACGCTGGAGGAACGCCTTGAGGACCAGCCGCCCGGTCGAGCCGGCCAGCCGACCCGCCGACAACCGCACAAGCCCCTCCCCAGCAGTGGCGTTCAGCCCGCCAGTTCCCCCAGCAGGTTCCAGGTGCGGTGCCGGTCGGCATCCCCTGCGATGTCCGTGCCCGAGAACACCACCTCTGTCGCCCCGGCGTCCCGGTAGCGTCGCACCTCGGCGGCTACCGTCTCCTCGTCGCCGATCACCGCCACATCTGCGGCCCGCTTGCCACCGGAGAGCTCGATGACCCGCGCATAGGACGGAATCTGCTCGTAGAACGCGAGTTGCTCGGCGAACTTCGCACGCACGGAGTCGACATCGTCGGTCACCACCCCGGGCACGAGCGCCACGATACGGGGAGCGGGGCGGCCCGCGGCGTTCGCCGCCGCGGTGAGGGCCGGGACAATGTGCTCGGCCAGGGCGCGAGGCCCGGCGAGATACGGCAGGATCCCGTCCGCCAACTCACCGCTGACGCGCAGCGCCTGCGGGCCCATCGCGGCGACGAGCAAGGGCACACCGGCCTCGGCACCCGGTACGCGCGCGGGGATCGGTGTGGTCGCGGTCAGTAGTTCGCCGTGAAAGTCGGCAGTGCCGGTCTCGGTCAACTGCCGCAGTGCGACGAGGAACTCACGCAAGCGGGCGATGGGCCGCTCGAACGTGATACCGAAGCCGGATTCGGTCAGGAGTCTGGTGCCGAGCGCGAGTCCGAGGTGGTAGCGGCCGTGCGTGGCTGCCTGTGCGGTCTGGGCCTGGCTGGAGACGATCAGCGGGTGGCGGCCGAAGACAGGGATCGCGGACGTGCCCACCTGCAGGTCCGGTACCTCGCGCCCGACGATGGCCGCGAGCTGAGGCGAGTCGGCGCCGAAATTCTGCCCGAACCAGGCGGACCGCAACCCCGCGGTCGCGGCTTCCTTGGCGAGCCGCACGGTGGCGTCGATCTGGTTACCGGCACCGGTCGCGGCGAGTGCAACTCCAACAGTCATGTCGCCACGAACCACCGGTAGGCAGCCGCGCATTCCAGTGCATGCGTGACAGTCTTGTGTCAGCCGTGTGTACGCGGCAGCCACAGACCTCCGACGGGCGGCGGAGCCCGTCCCCCCGTCAGCCGCCCGAGCCCGGGAGCACGTGCGCCCTTGGTTCGTGAACGTGCGGCAACTCTGGCGATGAGCCGAACACCGGGACCCGCGAGGCATTCTTGGCCTGGGCATTTCCGCTACCGCACATCGCTTGCTGATACAAGGTCGATAGCGCGTCGTCGATGGGGTGGTGCTGCGGCTTCCCCGAAGAGTCCGGCTTGTTCCACCTCACGAGGTTCATCGCGACGGACATCTGTCGCTTGCCGTCGGCGCGGGTCAGGGACATCGTTCCGGCCCCCCAGACCGTGCCGTCGTGGCCCCAGAAGGTGCCGCAACCCGGGATGCTGACTTTGTGCAGGCCGAGGCCGTACTCGATCGTCGATCCGTCCAGGGCACGGACCGGGACCGTGCGCTGCATCTGCGCCAGCGACGACTGGTTGACGATCCTGCCGTCGAGCAGCTTGCCGTAGAAACGGTTGAGGTCCTCCATGGTCGATACCAGAGCAGCCCCCGTCCCCGTCCAGGACATGTTGTAGACGCTGTAGTCGCGCGGCGGGTCGATCAAGCCGTACAGGGCCTCGTACATCCGCGAGTGCGGTCCCTCGATACGCGGCCCGGTCGGAAACCCGGTGTACCGGAGCCCGGCACGCTCGATGACGTTCCGGGTGATGTACTCCTCGGCCGTGGTACCGGTCACCTTCTCCAGGAGCTGGCCGAGGAGCAGGTAGTTGGTGTTGGAGTACACCCCTGTCGGGCCTCCGGGCTCGCCGGTGGGAGGCGCTGTGAGTCCCATCTTGATCAGCTCAGCCGGGCGGAACTGCCTGAAACGGTTGTCGTCCAGGCTCTTGGGCGAGGCGTCCGGCCGGGAAGGGAGCCCCTGGAGGGACGGGAATGCATAGGGGACGTAATCAGGGATGCCGCTGGTGTGGTTGAGCAGCATCCGAACCGTGATCTTATTGCCGCGCTCCCCCGGCACCAGCCGCGGCAGATAGTCGCCGATCGGTGCATCGAGCCGGATCCGGCTCTGCTCGACCTGCTGCATGATTGCGGCGGCGGTGAAGGTCTTGGTGACGCTGCCGACGCGCTGCCGCATGCCGGGCGTCACGGGACGGCCGGTCCTGACGTCGGCGACCCCGGAAGCGCCGCGCCATGTCCGGCCGGTATCGCGCACCTCTGCGTACACTCCCGGCATCCCCGCGCGGTGGACACCGTCCATGGCGGACTTCAGCGCGGACTTCAGCTCCGCGGGATCGAAGCCGGTCGACAGGCTTGTGCTGCCGGCCGGCACAGCCCTTGTCCCGTTGGGCCCGGGAACTGCCGCCACCGTGCCCGCACAAACGCTCAGCACGGCCGCGCTTCCACATATCACCAGTCGGATCTTCAAGGTATCCGTCCCTTCATGATCAATTTCGGCGGGGACTTTCCCCGTGCTTTTCGACATGCACGGCTCACTCGGCCAGGGCGCGGCGCAGGACTGCGGAGTTTTCGGCGGACAGGATGGCCTGGGATCCGTGGAAGGTGCCGGGCCATTGGTGAAGTTCGACCGCTACTCCTGCCTGTAGCAGGCGCAGCGCGTAGTGGATGTCTTCGTCGCGGTTGGGGCAGTATTCCGCGGTGGCGATGTAGGCGGGTGGCAGGCCGGAGAGGTCGGTGGCCCGTGCGGGGGCGGCGGGGAAGGGGTGTTCGGGGGCCAGGCGGTAGCCGACCGAGATCACCACGGCGCCGGAGCCGTCGGCGATCCGGGTGGCCCACGGGTGTTCGGTGTCCAGGCCGCCCATGACGAATCCGCCGCCGTGCAGCCAGACGACGGCGCCCTGTGCCGGGTGCGGGCGGTAGATCCGCACCGGCACGTCCGGACGGGCGGGCACCGTACGGTCCTCGACCTCCAGGCCCGCGATGTCCGGTGCGGGCACCGCGGCGGCCAGCCCGGCGAACTTCTCACGCGCGGCGACCGGGTCGGTCATGTCGGCCCGGGGGAACAGCGGGATGAATGCTTCGAGTTCGGGATCCATACCGGCCATCGTCACGCCCGCCACCACCCGGGGTCAGCCGCCAACCGTCGCACATCCCACCCCGATCACGCACCGGCCGGCGCCCATGGCCCAGGCCGGAAGCCGTCCCAGTCAGAGCGCGCTGCGCATCACCAGACGCACCGTGTACCGGCCGTGGTTGTAACGGACCGTCTTGTCCCAGCCCCATGTGACCGACCCCGGATCCGGGCCTTGCTCAGCCCCGAAAACTGCCACTTCACGGCGGGCCGTTCGGTAACCGGGGTCAGGGCGAAGTCACCGCGTCCGCACCCGCTCCACGTACAGCTCGTCCCAGTGGGCCGATGCTTGTTCACTGAGCCTCCGCCAACCTGAAGTAGCAGGTCAGAGGGATGGTGTGACCGGTGCTCGTGCTGGTCGTGAGCGGCAGTCCGTGGAGTAGATCATCTGCCGCTACGATCCGGTGCATGCTGGATCCCGAGCTGCTGGAACGGATCACTGCGCGGCGTGCTGAACTGGACGAACTCGAGGAACAGCTGGTCAAGCAGCTGGCGGAGGTGCGGGCCGAGCGGGACGAGCTCGTCGTCGCCGAACGGGTCCTTGAGCGGGTGAGCGAGCAGCTCGCCGACGAGCGTGCCGCAGCCGCGCCGATGCCCGGGCAGGTGGGCGGTCAGGCGGTAATGCTGATCCCGCACCGCACGCCGGACGTGGAGGAGACCATGCTCCCGCCGGACTACCAGCGCATCCTGGCCGCCGTGCGGCAGGCTGCCGGACCGGTCATGGCCCGGCAGGTCGGCGAAGTGCTGGGAGTGGACGTCAGCGTGCGGGCCAAGCTGGAGCCGCTGCGCGGGAGGCTGGTCAGGCTGGCCGACCGCAGCTGGCTGCGGAAACTGCCCGACGGCCGGTTCACTACCCGCCTGTGAGCAGTCGACGACGTCGCCCGGATCGGTGCGGTGCGGGCGTGACCGGTGCCGGTTTTTGCGGCAAGCCTCTGGGAAGCAGGCCACCCGACGCTGGAAGTGACATCACACCCGTCGACGTTCCCTGCCGCTCAAGACCTCAGCCGGCCTCGACGAGGTCCTGTCCCCCGGCCTGGCCGACCACAACCCCGTCCCGGGCGCCGCCTCGGGCATCGACGGCATGCGCATCCTGGTCGCCGCCGTCCGCGACGGATTCACCGGCACCCGCCATGAAGTGATCTACCAGGCGGAGACCGGGGACGGCTGAGTGGTCAGCCACTGGCGCATGACCGCCACCCACACCGGCGACTGGTTCGGCACCCCCGCCACCGGACGCCCCGTGTCCTTCACCGGCACCGACCTCATGCGCGTGAGCGACGGCCAGATCACCGAGATCCGGCACGTCGAAGAACTCCTCCAGCTCCACCACCAGCTCACCACCGCCTAATTCGTTTTCAGAGATCACGTGACGTCCGAGAGGGCGTCACCGGGTTGTTCGAGTGCCGGGGCCATGACACCTCTGATGAGCCGGGCCTGTGACGCCTGCCCATAGACCGCGTGGGCGGCCCCGGCACTCGTGGTGGTGACGGTCGCGTGGGCGCCGGACGGATGCCCTACCACCGCCCGGCGTCTGGGACTTCGAAGGAGATCTGGCGATGGCCGAAGCCGCAAAGGATGTGCGTTTTACAGCCCCCGCCATGAAGACGCCTCGGGGTCATGTCTTGGTGAGGGCAGGAGTGGCGTCGGCGTGCTGCGGCTGCTCCGCTTCCGGGGCGGGCTCTGGGGTTCGGGTGTGCAGGACGCGGTTGACGCGCGCGGTGTCCAGGACGCGTTCCCAGCGGGCGACGACGAGTGTGGCGACGCTGTTGCCCGCGAGGTTGGTCAGGGCGCGGCATTCGGACATGAACTTGTCGATGCCGAAGATGAGCATGATGCCTGCGGCGGGGACGGTGCCGACGGTGGAGAGGGTGGCGGCCAGGGCGATGAAGCCGGCGCCGGTGACGCCTCCGGAGCCTTTGGAAGTCAGGATCATGACGGCGAGCAGGCCGAGTTGCCGGCCGATGGTGAGGGGGGTGTCGGTGGCCTGGGCGATGTAGACGGCGGCCAGGGAGAGGTAGATGGAGCTGCCGTCGAGGTTGAAGGAGTATCCGGTCGGCACGGTCAGGCCGACGATGTCGCGTCGGATGCCCAGTCCTTCGAGTTTGGTCATGACACGGGGCAGGACGCTCTCGGAGGACGAGGTGCCCAGGACGATGAGGAATTCCTCGCGCAGGTAGCGCAGCAGTCGGAAGACGTTGATCCTCAGCAGGGCGAGGACGCCGCCGAGGATGACCACGACGAAGAACAGGGACGTGCCGTAGAAGAGGCCGATGAGCCGGCCGAGGCTGGTGAGGGTCGAGATGCCGTAGGTGCCGATGGTGTAGGCCATGGCGCCGAAGGCACCGACCGGGGCGGCGAGCATGATGTAGTGAAGGATCTTGAAGACGACCGTGCTCAGCCGGTTGATGCCGTCGACGAGAGGCGCGCCCACAGGCCCCACGGCTTTGAGCGCGGCGCCGAACAGGACTGCGAAGAAGATGACTTGGAGGATGCTGCCCTCGGCGAACGCTCCGACTGCGCTGGAGGGCACGATGTCGGTGAGGAGGTGCCACCAGCTCTGGTTCTCGCCGTCCTTGACGTACTGAGCGGCGTTGCCGGACAACTGGAGGTCGCCGGGGTGGGCGTGGACCCCGGCACCGGGCTGGAAAAGGTTGACCGCGATCAGTCCGACAGCGAGCGCGGCCAGAGTCCCTGCCTGAAAGTAGACGAGGGATTTCAGGCCGACCCTGCCGACGCGGCGCAGACTGTCGGCACCGCCGATGCCGGCGACGATCGTCAGGAAGACGATCGGCGTGATCAGCATTTTGATGGCGGAGACGAAGGTGGTGCCGACCGGTTCGAGGGCAGCGCCCACGGAGGGCCGGAGCCAGCCGGTCAGGATGCCGGCGACGATCGCGGTCAGGACCCAGAAGTACAGCTGTTTGTGCCAGGGCTTGGACGGCGGTGCGGCAGGAGACGTGCTGTGGGTGGCGGACGCGATTGCTGCCATGGCGTTCTCCTCGTCGAGGACCGTGGATGCAGCCGGGACGCGATGCGGCCTGCCGGAGCGGCGGCCGGTGGGGAGGCGCGGCTGGGCGGCGGAACAGATACGGGGTCCTGTGCGGGACGGCCGTTCTGCGGTGGGCGGCCGGGGCGGGGTCGTCCGTGCCGCCCCGGCCGTGCGCGGTGTCAGAGCAGTTCGAGGAGCTTCTCGGTGAACTCGGTCGTGGTGGCGTTGCCGCCGAGGTCGGGGGTGCGCAGGTCGGTCTTGGCGAGCACCCTGGCGATGGCGTCGGTGACGTCCTTGGCCGCCTCGCTGTGGCCGAGGTGGTCGAGCATCATGGCGGCCGACCAGATCGCCCCTAGGGGATTGGCGATGCCGCGGCCCGCGATGTCGGGGGCCGAGCCGTGGACCGGCTCGAACATCGAGGGGAATTCGCGCTCCGGGTTGAGGTTGGCGGCCGGGGCGATCCCGATGGAGCCGGCCACGGCGGCGGCCAGATCGCTGAGGATGTCGCCGAAGAGGTTGGAGGCGACCACCACGTCGAAGCGGGCCGGGTCGAGGACGAACTTGGCGGCCAGCGCGTCGATGTGTTCCTGGTCCCAGGTCACCTGTGGGTGGTCCGCGCCGCGCTCGGCGACCAGTTCGTCCCAGAATGGCAGGGTGTGCATGATGCCGTTGGACTTGGTGGCCGAGGTGAGCCTTCCGCCGCGCTGCGCGGCCAGCTCGAAAGCGTAGTCGAGGACGCGGGTCACTCCGGCGCGGGTGAACACGGCTTCCTGCACGGCCATCTCCTCCGGAAAGCCCCGGTTCAGCCGGCCGCCGATCTCGCTGTACTCGCCCTCGACGTTCTCGCGGACGACGACGAAGTCGACTTCTTGCGGTGCGGCAGCCCGCAGCGGGCTGTCGACCCCCTCGAAGACACGGATCGGGCGGAGGCTGACGTATTGGCGAAAGCTCCGCCGGATCGGAATCAGCAGTCCCCACAGGGAGACGTGGTCGGGCACTCCCGGGTAGCCGACCGCGCCGAGCAGGATGGCCTCCTTGTCCCGTAGCTGGTCGAGACCGTCCTCGGGCATCATCGCGCCCTCGCGGACATACCGCTCGCACGACCAGTCGTAGGAGGTGTAGGAGAAGCCGAAGCCGTGGCGGGCGCCGACGGCGTCGAGAACCTGCCGGGCGGGCGGCAGGACCTCGGCTCCGATGCCGTCTCCGGGGATGAGAGCGATGGGGTGGCGGGTCATGTCCTGATTGCAGCAATCAGGACACGGAGCCGTCCAAGACGCGTCGCTGATCTGCCTTATAAGCCGTGCCTATGAGCCCTCGACGGCGGCAAGCGCGCAGTCCAGGAAGGCCCGAGCGGCCGGCGACTGCTCGGCGCGCCGGCTGACCAGGGCGATCTGCAGCGTCGTTTTCGGCTCGATGTCCAGGACCAGCGCGCCGGCGCGCTCGGCCATCGTGCGCCAGGACTCCGTGACCACGGCCAGCCCGACCCCCGCGAGCACCAGGGGCAGGATCGCCACCCGGTGTTCGGTCTCCGCCGCGATGGTGAAGCCGATGCCCCGCTCGCGCAGCCCGTCCACGTACGCACGCATCCCGGTACCCCGCTGCCCCACGATCAGCCGCTGTCCGGCCAGTTCCTCACAGGAAACCGCCCGGTCCCCCGGGAACGGCCCACTGGGAGGAGTGATCAGCACGAAACGCTGCTCGCCCGCGGTATGCGAGATCACCTCCTTGTCGGCAACGGGACCGGACGTCGCGAGGAGACCCAGCTCGGCAGCACCGGTACGCACCATGTCGATGACACCGCGCGAGGTGAAGGCGGCCCTGATGTTCACCGACACGCCGGGGTACCGGCCGCTGAAACTGCGGATCATCGTGGTCAGCGGCTCTACCGCCTGAGACGGCATGGCGCCGATGTCCAGTCGCCCCTCACGGAGTTCGTGCACGGCGGCGACACTGGCGCGGGCCGTCTCCAGACTCCGCACGGCCGCCCGCGCAGGTTCGATCAACGCCGTACCTGCCTCGGTCAGCACGACCCGGCGGCCGATCCGGTGGAACAGGCTGCTGCCCAGATCCCGCTCCAACGCCTGCACAGCCTGGGACAGTGAAGGCTGCGACAGGTAGAGGGCCGACGCCGCCCGGTTGAAACCACCGTGATCCACAATCGCGAGGAAATACTCCAGCTGACGAACATCCATGCCCTCATCCTCGCGCCGGCACGGCTCTGAACAGCCGGGCCGTGGTCAGAGCCCCGTCGCGGCCCCGAGGAATGCCTCGAGCTCGGCGGGGATGTCGGGTCCGCTGGGCTGGTAGATCAGTTCGGTCACGCCTGCTTCGGCGACCTCGGCAAGACGCCGCCGAACCTCTTCGCGGGTTCCCGTGAACGTCGTGCGCGGAACCGCCTCCCAGCTTCCGGCGTGCCAGGCGGCGCGGTCGGCCTCGTTCAGCCCGACCAAGTGCTGTTCGTGGATGGCCAGGTGACTGTCTTGCGAAGCAGTGCGCTCGATCGACTTCAGCCACTGCTCGCCGCCTGGCAGGTTGCGCACGTCCTGGCGGGCTTCGTGAAGGAAGTGGTAGGCCAGCGCGTTCCCCGGGCCCGCCGCGGCCATGACGTGCGGCGAGTTCAGCGCCTCGCCCTCGGCCAGTACCGTGCCGTGAATGGTCAGCGCCGCCCAGGAGAAGTCCCTGGCGCCCGACGTTTCCTCGTTGACGGAGAAGAGCCCGTCGCCCAGCTCACGGGCGATGGCGAGCCCCTTGGGTCCCGTGGCCGAGATGGCGACCGGGATGTCGATCGGGCGCTCGGGGGCATGGCCGGACGGATGCATCATGCGGAGGCGGGTGCCTTGCCATTCCACGGTCTCCCCCGCGAGCAGGCCTCGGAACGCGGTGATGTATTCGCGGAGATATGCCCACGTGGCGGGCTTGGCTCCCATGGCGCGTGCACTGGTGAAACCGGTTCCGAAGGCGACAGCGGCCCTTCCCGGGGCGAGGGCGGCCAGACCGGCGGCCCCGGCCGCGTTGACCATGGGGTGGCGGAGAGTCGGTACCAGCACTCCTGGCCCGAGGCCGATGCGCTCGGTGCGTTCGGCGGCGAGAGCCAGCAGCATCCACACATCGGGGCTCTGGTGGGGAGTGTCGTAGAGCCACGCACGCTCGTAGCCGAGCCGCTCGGCGACAGCGATGTGAGCGGGTGCGTCCAAGGAAGAGGCAAATGCACTGGAGATCTTCACGGTACTCCTCTGACGATGTGCGGCCTGATCGACGACGTCGGCCCGCCGTGCGGGGCGCTCATACCGGCACGGCAGCGGCACTGGATCACCGGCCGGTCATGGTTGCCGGGCGATCATGTCCTTGATCACGGTGTCGAATCCCAGTGGGGGGCGACCAAGAAGTTCGGCGACATCGTTCGTCGCCCGGTCGTATCGGTTCTCGCCATGCAGCCTGGCCATCGTGGCGATGTGCTCGAACACGTGGTCCGGCAGGCCTTGGTTCTTGAGGTGGTGCTCCAGCCACTCCCGGTAGGGCACATCGACGTAGGTCACGTCGCGGCCCAGGGCAGCGGAGAACTCGGCCGCGATGGCTGTCATGTCGCGGGATTGAGCCCCGGTCAGTTCGTAGACGCGGTGGGTTCGAGGGGCAGGGTCGAGCAGGAGTGTTGTGATGACCTCGGCCACGTCGGCGGCGGCGACCGGTGAGGTTCGGGCCGGGCCGAAGGGGAGGCGGATCGTGCCGTCCTGTCGGATCGAAGCGGCCGCCACCCTGGCGAAGAGCGGATTCTCCATGAACACGGTGGGCCGGACGTGGACGACCGGTGCCCCGGACCAGTCGAGGATGTGCTCGGCGAGGTAGTGCAGTCGCTGCTGCCGGGACTCGGCGTCGCTGGTGAGGTCCATCTGCGAGACGGTCATCTGCGAGATGCTCACCAGCAGTTCCAGGCCGGCGCTCTCCCGGGCGGCGGCCGCCACCGTCGCCGCGGCCTCCAGGTAGGCGGGCGACACGCTCATTCCGAAGTAGGCCCGGTGGCAGCCGGCCAGCGCCTTGACCACGTCCGCACCACGGGTGAGGTCACCGACCATCACCTCCACGCCGCCCATCGTCCTCAGTTCCGAGGCGCGTTCATCGTCGTGGTGCACGAGAGCCCTGACGGGCACGTTCTGTGCCCGCAACCGTTCCAGGATCCTTCGTCCGACTCCGCCGACGCCGCCGCTGGCGCCGGTGACAAGGACAGGTTCGACGGGCACGGCGATTACCTCCTGCCTGCATGACCGGGACATCCGGTCCGTTGCGAACGCTCCCGCGCCGGGGAAGGTTCCACGGGTTCTCGACGCCGGGAAGGATCAGTTCGGTCTCATGAAAGTGGTCACCTTCTGTTGAATGACGGCAGAAATCTACTCGGACACCCCGGTATGCGCGAGGACTTCAGCCGATCGGGTCACGCAGCCGACCAGCCGTCGTTCGGGGATCACGCGCAGTGCGGGGCAGTGGCCCGGCGGGGAGCCGCAAGGAGTGCGGTCGCCCCGGCGACCGCCGTAGAGGCATGGTCGCCAAGGTCTGGTCATTGTTGCGCTCCGCCTCACCGAAAAGTCCCCGCAGCCAGGACATCATCCGCGGCCTCGGCTCCACCTGCCCGAATCGACCCGCGAATCGCGCCACGAACTCACCGATCAGAACTGGCCACTCGTCACATATCTCTTCTGCCACTACGCACTCAACGACCCCACACGTGTTACGGAGTGTCATTGCAGTACTCGACACCGTTCTACAGCCATGGGATAGTCGTTTTAGATGTATCTTGTTGAACAGAAGCAGACCGTTATCGCGGGATTGTTGGTTTACAAACGCGTCCCCTGGCGTTAAGGAGCGCGAGTTGCTCATTTCCAGGCGCTTAATCTCGCCCGAGGGGCGCATCTGGGAGACAGACGAAATCATGTCCCGCGTATTCGGTGCCACCGAACTTCTTGCACACCGCGGCATCGAACCAGGTTCGCGGGTGATGATGAGCGGGGCCAATTCCCCGGAATGGGTCGTCGATTTGCTCGCGCTCATTCACCTCGACGCTTCGGTGGTCTTGGCCGATCATCGAGCCACCCCGTCACAGCGATCGCAGATCCGCGCTCAGGCGCGTGTGGTGCTCGAAATCAGCGACGGTACGGGTGACACCGCGGCGCCGCGGCCCGCTGCGAACACGACGGCCGTGCCCGATGTGGCGACCTGGGCACGGCGTCAGGACGCCGCGATCTCGTGGTCGTCGGGTACGACAGGCAGCCCCAAAGGCATTGTCCGCTCCGGCCGTTCGATTCTGGACAACCTCGTACTGAGCTCGGAACGAATGGGGTACCGGCCTGACGACGTCTTCCTGCCCGTCCTGCCGTACTCCCACCAATACGGTCTGTCGCTGGTCCTCTGCTGGTGGCTGGGCGGAGGCACGCTCGTGGTCTACGGGCCAACCACGCGCCTGGACCGTGCACTTGCGGTGGGCGTGGACCACGGCCTCTCCATCGTGGACGGGGCTCCGTCGACCTATTACAGCCTGCTCAACTTGCTCGACCGTCGTCCCGCTCTCGCGAACGCGCTGGAGATGGTACGGGCCTGGTGCGTGGGCGGTGCGCCGCTGGGGCGCAACCTGGCGGCCCGGTTCCACGCCCGCACAGGCCGGCACCTGCTCGACGGCTACGGGGCGACCGAGGTGGGAAACATCGCGCTGGCGTCCCCTGCCGATCCAGTCGGGTGCGGCACGCCGCTGCCCGGCGTGGTCGTCGAAGTCCACGACGACCACGGCAGGCCGCTGCCCAACGGCCGGCTCGGCGAGCTCGTCGTACGCAGTGACGGCCTGATGACCGGTCATCTGGGCGATGACGGTGAGATCATTCCGGTTTCGGATCCGGTTCACCGCACCGGCGACATCGGCCTGCTCGACGACGCCGGCCGTGTCTTCCCGGTCGGGCGCAAGCACGCCGTGCACCGCGACGGTCACACGCTCTATCCCGACCACCTTGCCGAGCGGGCCGAGTCGGTCGGCGCACGGACGGAGGTCGTCGCCGTCCCCGACGAGCGTCTGGGCTGTCGTCTGGTGTTCGTGATCGCGGACCCGGACGATCACGAACCTGCGCACTGGAAACGGGTACTGCGCTCCGCGCTCGCCCGCTACGAGCAGCCCGACCACATTGTCGTGCTTCCCACGTTGCCTCTCACGAGCACGGGAAAGCCCAACCTGGCCGTTCTGGAGAAGATCGCCATGACCTCGCTGCCCGCGTTGCACAACACGGCCACCGACGCAACCGCATCCGGCTCGACTGTCAGCACGACCGACTACCGCGTCCCCTTCGCCGACCGTGCCGATGCGCTGCGCGCAGTGCGCCGGTATGTGGCTGACAACGAAGACGTGGTGATGAGGATTCTCATCGAAATCTCGCCCCACCACACCGCCGAAGCGGAGATTCGTTCGTTCCTCGCCACCCTCGACGGAGCAGAGGAGGAGATCCACCGGGTCCGGCCCGGCTGCGTGCCCCGGACCGCGGTCTTCATGCCCTCCAACATCCCGCTCTATTCCTACGCGCTTTACATGCTCGTGGCGTCCCTCTACAGCGAAACAATCACCTTTCGGCCATCCAGCGCGATCAAAAGTCAGATGCAACGCTTGCACGCCCTGCTGGCACCGGTTCACGGCTTACCCATCAAACTTTTCGAACTCAGCCAGCGCAAGTTCGTGACGGGACCGGTACGCGAGGCGGACCTCATCGTCTTCACCGGCAATTACTCCAATGCCGAGACTGTTCGCGAAGGGCTGGCGGAAGACCAACTCTTCCTCTTCTTCGGTCACGGCATCAACCCCTTCGTGATCGCACCCGACGCCGATCTTGCGCACGCCGCACATGACGTCACGAAAATCCGGCTCCACAATTCGGGCCAAGACTGCTTCGGTCCCGACGTCGTGTTCGCGCCGCAGGGCCGCACCGAGGAATTCATCGACCTGCTGTCCGCCAAACTGACTTCGCTGCGTTTCGGGCAGAACAGCGATCCTGCCGTCGACTACGGTCCGATCTTCTACGACTCGGCGCTGGTGAATTGCTCGGACTACCTGGTGCGTCATGTGAGTCGCATCCGGCACGGCGGGCGCATCGATCTGCCGTCCCGCAGGATCGAACCGACCGTGCTGCTGTGGGACTTCGACGACAAGATCCCCCTTGACGAAATGTTCGCCCCGGTGTTCAACGTCGTGGCCTATCCCAGTGCGAGGCGGTTGCGTGAACGGTTGGCAAGCCCCTACTTCAGCGAACGCGCGCTGGGAGCGATGGTCTACGGGAACGATCCGGAGACGGTAAAAATTCTGACCGAGCGTCACCAAACCTGTGTCAACCACACGCTGCTCGACGCCGAGGACGGCAACCGCCCGTTCGGCGGACTCGGGATGAGGGCGAACTACATCTCCTACGGCGGCGAGCGGCACGCCGAACCACTGCTCATCTCGCAGGCCGTGGCGCAGAACCTCCCGACGGCCGCCCCTGTCGCGGTGGGCGGGAAGTGACCCGGGCGAGCAAACGGTACGCCGACGCGTGGTCCGCAATCGTCGACCTGCTGGTGGCGAACGGGGTGGACATCTGTTTCGGGCTGCCCGGCGATGATCTGGAGTTGCTTCGCGCCCTCGACGCCGCCGGCCTGGACCTCGTACCGTGCCGTGACCAGCGCAACGCGATGTACATGGCGACCGGCTACGCGCTGCAGTCAGGCCGGCTCGGCGTATGCGCACTGGGCAAAGGGCCGGCTGTCACGCACGCGGCCACGGGGCTGCTCGAGGCGAGGGAGTCCGGTGCGCCGGTCCTCGTGCTCGCCGCCGGCGTGCCCGAACGGCGCCGGGGCAGCGGCGGATTCCAGGAACTCGACCAGGTCGCCGTGGCAGCGCCCCTCGTGCGGTGGGCGCACCGGGTGGGGCATCCCGACCGGGTCGTCCCCGCGACGGTGACGGCGCTGACCCGAGCCATGGGGCCGCCGCCCGGACCCGTGTACCTGGAGATACCCGATGACGTCCGCACGGCGGAGATCCTCGTCACCGGACCGCGGCCAACGCTGCCTGAATCACTGGTCCTTGAGTCCGTTCCCGTGATACCGGGGTCGGCGCTGGCGGCGATCCGCGCGAGCCGGCGTCCGGTGGTGCTGGTGGGCGGCGGAATGCGGCACCGCAACGACGACGGTGTGGTCGAGCGCTTCGCCGAACGCCTCGGCGCCGCGCTCTTCACCACCGCGTCCGGCCGCGGTGCCGTCGACGAGCGCCACCCGTTGTTCTGCGGCGTGGCAGGCCTCTACGCCGCGGCCCCCGCCCGTGAACTGTGGTCATCCTGCGACCTGGTGGTGTCGCTCGCCGGGCGACTCGAGGAGACAGTCGTCGAAGGCGGAACGCCATGGCCCCCGGTCGCGGTGGTGCAGGTCAACGTCGATCCGGGCGGGCTGTCGGCCGAGTTCCCGGGCCCGCGCGTGCTCGGAGACGCCCGGCACGCCGTGCTCGGCTGGTCACGGGCGCTGGATGAAGACCGCAAGGCCGAACGCGCAGACGCGACCGAGGCGTGGGCCAACAAGATCGCCGTCGTCCGTAAGGCCATGTCGCTAGAGGTGGAAGCGGAATTGGCCCGCGCGGCGACGCTGCCGGGGATCCACATCGCCGAGCTGCTCGCCGCGCTCGACGCCACCGCCGGCGAGCCCCGCGTGCTGGTCCAGGAGAACGGGCTGCAGGACATGTGGTCCTACTGCTTCCCCTTCCGCGTCGGTGGCGGGTCCATCGTGCCGTCGGAGCAAACCCCCTTGGGCTTCGGGGCGGCCGCGGCCATCGGGGTCAAGCGGGCCGCCCCGGACCACGAGGTCATCGCGTTCATCGGGGACGGGGCGTTCCTCGCCGCCCGTGCGGACATCGCCGTCGCCGCTCCGGCCTACGGCGGCGTTCTGTACGTGGTGCTGTGCAACGGCGGTTACGGCTGGCTGGACGCCCAACGCGCCCGCCTCGGCCTCGACGCCGAACGCTACCCCTTCACCCGCCCGGACGCGCCGCCACCTGTGGTGGACGGGCCGGACATCCACTACCGAGTGCTGCGCGACAAGGCCGCGCTGACCGACGAGATTCTCGCCGCGCGGCGGTTCTGCTCCCGGGGAGGCACGGCCGTGCTCATGGTGCCGGTCGCCCCCGACGACATCGCCCCGCCCCTCCGCGACGCCGGGGTGGTTCCCCAGTGACAGACGCGCGAGAGCAAGGTGACGCCAGGCGCAGGGTGATGGTCACCGGGTACGGGGCGGTGACGCCGTTGGGCCACAGTGTCGACGAGACATGGGCGGCGATGCTGGCCGGGCGCAGCGGCATCGACATCGTGGACGCGATCGACGTGACCGGTCTCGGAGTCCGGATCGGCGGCCAGGTCCGCGGATTCGCGCCCGGCCGCTATATGCCCCCGATGGTCAGTCGTCGCGCCGACCCGTACGCGCAGTACGCCCTCGCCGCGGCGCTGGAGGCTTGCGAGCACGCCGGACTCGTCGTCGACGAGTGTCTGGCGCCGCGGGTCGCCGTGGTCATCGGCAGTGGCTACGGCCCGGTGGGGTCGATCTACCGGGCCGCGAACACGCTGCGCGACAAAGGGCCGCGGGCCATCAGCCCGTTCACCCAGGTCACGACCGCCATGGACAGTGCTGTCGGCGAGATCAGCATGCGTCTGGGCACGCAGGGGCCCAGCCGTGCCCAGAGCACGGCGTGCGCCAGTGGCGCGGACGCGGTGGGTGCGGGGATGCGCATGATCAGCCATGGGGAGGCCGACATCGTCCTCGTCGGCGGTGCCGATGCCTGCGTCACCGCCGTCGACCTCGCGGGCAGCGGCAACGCCCGCGCGCTGTCCAGGCGCAACGACGACCCGACTGCGGCGTGCCGGCCGTTCGATGTGCACCGCGACGGGTTCGTGATGAGTGAGGGAGCCGCCGTGGTGGTGCTGGAGGCCGCCGAGGTGGCCGACAGACGAGGAGCGACGGCCTTGGCCGAACTCACGGGGTACGGGGCGAGTTCCGACGCTCATCACTGGACCGCCCCGCATCCGGAGGGGCGGGGCGCGTGCCTTGCCGTCGAGGCGGCGCTGCGCGACGCGGGGATAGCGGGGGCGGACGTGGACTACGTCAACGCGCACGGCACCGGAACGCTGCTGAACGACGCCACCGAGACGGCCGTCCTGCGCAAGGTGCTGGGTGATCATGTCACCCGGATCCCGGTCAGCTCCACGAAGTCGATGACCGGGCACATGATCGGTGCCGCTGGAGCGGTCGAGCTCGTGGCCTCGATCCAGGTTCTCCGTACGGGTGATGTCCCGCCGACCATCAACTGCGACGAGCCGATTGACCCGGACATCAACTTCGTGCCGCACCGGGCGCAGCACCACGAGCGTATGCGGATCGCTCTCAGCAACTCGTTCGGCTTCGGCGGCCACAATGCCGTTCTCGTGGTCCGAGCGGTATGAGGTCCCGGCCGTGAATCACCTTCCGGAACCGGCCCCGAGCCCTGCCACTGTCACCCGCAGCGGGCCGCTGACCTGGGTCCAGCAGTGGCACTGGTTCGAACGCACCATTCCCTCACCGCGGCGGGTGAACCCGACGCCGCTCGCCGACCATTGCCACGTCCCGCCCTCGGCAACTGTCACCGACGTCCACGTGGCGCTCGCGTCTCTCACCGCCCGCCACGAAGCGCTGCGCACCACTGTCGACCCGCTCCGCCCGGTACAACACGTCCACCACGCGGACTGGGCCCCGCTGCCGGTCGACCACCTCGACGTCCCCGCCGTCGATGCCGGCACCCTGGAGGCCGCCACAGCGGCGCTGGCCGCCCGCCCGATCGATCCCGAGCGGAATCCGCCCTGGCTCGCCAGGGTGCTGCTCGAGGCGGGAAAGCCGCGTGCGGTCCTGGTGGCCGCCCACCACGTGGTGATCGACGGATGGGGGCTGGCGGTACTGATCGACCAACTGCACGGTCAACTGCGCGGCGACGACGTACCGGTGGAGGCATCCGTGCACCCGCTCGACACGGTCGCCGCCCAGCCTCCGGAACGCGCCCGCGCGGCGGAGCGTGAGTGGCTCGTGCGTCTCGCGGGCAACCCGACCGGCGTGCTGGCCCCGTTCGGCGGGACCGGCGACGGCGGCGGGCGCCATCGTCTCCAGCACCGTTCGGTGGGCGCGTACGACGACCTCGACCGGGTCGCCCGGCGTTATCGGGTCAGCCCGGAGGTCGTCGTGCTCGCGGCGCTGGCCCACGACGTCGCCACCCGCACCGGCGAACACCGGTTCCTCGCCTCGGTGGTGGTCTCCAACCGGGCCCGGGCCGTTCTGCGGAGCAGCATCGGTGTCCGGGCCCTGACGGTTCCGGTACAGATCGATCTCCGCCCGGGCGCGGCGTTCGGCGAGGTGGTCGCCTCGGTCGCCGCCGCCTCCGCCGCGGCCTACCGGCACGGTCAGTGGCGCCCCGCGGAGCTGGTCGCCGCCCAGGCGCGCATGGACCGTCGCCGCGGTGTCGTGACCGTGCCCACCATCGAGTACAACTGCTACTCGTGGCCACGCGATTACCTGGTCCCCGCGCGGAACACTCCACCGGGCGGGTCCGCCACTTGGATCAGCAGCGCGCCCGACGAGCCCTGCGACACGCTCTACGTCGATCTCAGCCGCGACGCGGGGGTCGTCACCCTCGATGTCACCGTCGGGGATCACCTGCTCGACGCCGGGCAGGCCGTGGCGTTGCCCGTCCGTTTGTGTGGACTCCTGCGCGCGCTGGCCGACGGTGCCGAGTGCCCGGTTCCGGCACGCTCGCTCACCCCGGCCGCCTCCGGATGGTGGCGCGCCCCGCAGGGGTGGGTGTGCTTGGCCAAGGTCGAAGACGTGTTACGCGGCCATCCCGGAGTGCTCGATGTGACGGTGGTGCCCAGTGGGGACGCCGCGGGGGAAGGCGACGAACCGCACCTTGTCGCGCACGCCCGCATCGTCCCTGATGTCACCCCCGACGACTTGCACCGCCACGTCCTGGACCACCTCGGCGAAGTGCCCGGTGTCGTGGCCCCGGGCCGCTATGTCCTGTCCCCGGCCGGCCTCGGATCCGGCCGTCTGTCCGACCGGTCATGCACCGCCACCGGCGGCACGGGAACCCTAAGGGTCCCGTTGCGCCCGCCCGTGACGGACGCCGAACGGGCTCTGGCCGCCGCCGTGGCCGTGGCCGCTGTCGGCCCCGGCGGTCCGCCCGCCGGCTCCTTCGACGGCCCCGATGCCGTGGACATGAACCGTTGCCTCGCCGACCACGGAGTCACCCTGGTCGCCGTCCCTCGTCTGCTGGCGCTGCTTCACCGGTCCGGCTTCACCGGGATCGCGTCGGACGAGCTGGCCGGAACGGCCTCGCTCGGCCACCTTGCCACAGCCCTGGAGCCCTTGCCGCCCCGCGCCCATCGTGGAGGAGACACCTCACCATGACCGCGTCCCACGCCCCCGCGCCGTCCGTGGACCGTCTGGCCCCGTGGGCCTTCGCCGCTTTCGTCGAGGCGAACACTCACGACACGGCATACCGCCCGCCGGTGGTGGACGGTCCCGTCGGGCCGACCATCGTCCGCAACGGCCGCGAGCTGGTGAACTTCGCCAGTATCAGCTTCCTCGATCTGGAGCGCCATGTCCCGGTGCTACGTCATTTCGCGGAGGGGGCGCTCGCCCACGGCTTGAGCACCAGCGGATCCAGGATGACCCAGGGGATCTGCCGCCCGCACCAGGTGCTGGAGGAGACGATCGCCCGCCACACCGGCAAGGAGCGGGCCATCAGCTTCGCCACGGGGCTGCTGGCCAACATCGGGTTCGTCCACGCCATGAGCAGTTCCGCGCACTTCGACGCCGGGATCGAGGTGCGTAATCACGACACCGTCTTCGTCGTCGACCGTGACGTCCACTGGAGTATCTGGAAGGGCCTCGAGGGACTCGGCTACGGCCGCAAGGTCCACGCGTTCCGGCATAACGACGCCTCCGACCTGGCACGCATTCTGGACCGGGTCCGGGCCCGCAAGACCGTGGTGATCGCCGAGAGCATCTATTCGGCCGACGGCACCATGGGTCCGATCGTGGAGATTCTCGACGAGTGCGACCGGCACGGCGCCATCAGCATGATCGACGATGCGAACGGCTTCATGGTCTACGGGCCCGAGAACCGTCCGTACGCCCGGGAGGCGGCCGCGATCCGGGAGCGGGCCGACTTCGTCATGGTGTCACTGTCGAAAGCCATCGGTCTGGAAGGCGGCGCGATCGCCGGGCCGGCGGTGGCCGTCGACGCCTTCGAACTGCTCTCCGGCACCTCGATGTTCACGGCCGCCATCCAGCCGCCCACCGCCTACACCGCCGAGCGCACGATCGAGGCCCTCGCCGGCAATCCGGGGATCGTCGACGACTACTTGGCGCATGCCGCCCGCCTTCGCCGGCAGATACACGAGGCCGGCACCCCGACGACGCCGACCGAGTCGTACATGCTCTCGGTGCCGATCGGGAACGACGCCGCCGCCCTGCAGATGCGGGAGTGGTTCGTCGAGGACGGCTACCTCGTACCCGTCTTCTCCTACCCGGCCGTCTCACGCAACCAGGCGCTACTGCGCTTGTTCCCGCACGCGGGCCACACCGAGGAGCAGATGGACGGCTTCCTGCGCACCCTCCTCGCCTACCGACGGCGCCTCGGGCTCTGACGTCCCCACCGAGGTCCGCCACACCGACCCCAAGAAGGAGGAACCCGCGGTGAACAACACCGACATCCTCAACGCCCTTGCCAAGATTGTCGAAGAGGTCACCGGTGTCGACTCCGCCAAGGTGACCACCGAGAAGTCCTTCACCGACGATCTCGACATCGACTCCCTGTCGATGGTGGAGATCACCGTGGCGTTCGAAGACAGGTTCGAGATGAAGATCCCCGACGACCAGGTCGCGGAGTTGAGGACCGTCGGCGACGCGGTGAACTACATCGCCGACCACCGGTAACTGCCGCCGGAAGGCCTGGCCGTGGCACTGCTTGGCTCGTGCCGGTCGTCGTCGGCCGGTCACCACCGAACGAGACTCACTTCGGGAGATGTGCCGTGTACGGAATCGCTGCCCGTAGGGTCAGGCGGTCATGAGCGTCCTCGATCGCTTCCGGCTCGACGGTCGTGTCGCCGTGGTCACCGGCGCCTCCTCCGGGCTGGGTATCGCCTTCGCCACCGCGATGGCCGAGGCCGGCGCCGATGTCGTGCTCGGAGCGCGGCGCACCGAGAGGCTGGAGGCTGTGCGCACGGCCGTCGAGAAGCTCGGCCGTCGGGCCGTCGCCGTGCGTACCGACGTCGCCAAGCCGGAGGACTGCCGCGCGCTCGTCGACGCGGCTGTGCAGGTATTCGGGCGGGTGGACATTCTGGTCAACAACGCCGGGATCAGCGGTGAACGACCCGCGACGGAGGAGACACCGGAGCAGTTCCGCGAGGTCATCGACATCAATCTCAACGGCTCCTATTGGATGGCCCAGGCCGCGGGCGCGGTGATGCCGCCCGGCAGTGCCATCGTCAACGTCTCGAGCATCCTCGCGCTCGTCACGGGCGGTCTGCCGCAGGCCGCCTACTCGGCGTCGAAGGCCGGGCTCCTCGGGCTCACCCGCGATCTCGCTCAGCAGTGGACCCCCGGCAAGGGCATCCGCGTGAACGCCCTCGCGCCGGGCCTTTTCACCTCCGCGATGACCGACGGCTACGCCGAGGGCTACCTCGAGGCGATGATGCCGCGGGTGCTCTCGGGCCGCATCGGGCAGCCCGAGGAGCTCGCCGCGGCTCTGGTCTTCCTCGTCTCCGACGCGTCGTCCTACATCACCGGCACCACCCTGACGGTCGATGGGGGCACGCACATCGCGTAGTGAAGTGCTCACGATGATGCGGTCCTTGGAGGCACGCTCGTGACGTTGTCGACGTTCTCCTCGACCCAGGTCCGCAGGTGACGCAGCGGCACCGCCGCGCTGTGGCCGAGGGCGGTCAGGGCGTATTCCACGTGCAGGGGCACCACGGGGTAGACGGTGCGGTCGACAAGCCCCGTGTCCTCCAGGCGGCGCAGGGTCCGGGTGAGCACCTTGGGGCTGACGCCCTGCAGGAGTCGTTGCAGAGCCCCGAACCGCTGCGGCCCTTCTTCCAGGGCTCCGATGGCCAATGCCGACCACTTGTTCGCCAGCAGGTCCAGCATGGCGCGGCAGGGGCACTGGGCCGCGTAGACGTCGTGGTGGGCGTGCTGCCCGGTCCGGCAATCGGTGGTCATGGGAATGCTCCTCAACAGCATGCTTCCCATTGGGAAGTTGATTCCCTTGATGGTAACCACCCCCTTGTGGCTACGGTCGATCCCACTGGACCGGGGGCCGATAAGCGGCCTTTCGGCAGGTTTGTTTCAAGGGAGATGACCCATGTCCTCGATGCGCGCGGTGGTGCAGCACGTCTTCGGCGGCCCCGACGTCCTGCGGGTGGAGGAGGTGCCCCGGCCCGTGCCGCTGCCGACCGAGATCCTGGTGCGGGTGCACGCCGCCGGGATCAACCCGGTCGACTGGAAGACCCGGAGCGGCGGCGGCATGGCCGGGGTGCTCGGCGAACCGCCGTTCACCCTGGGCTGGGACGTCTCCGGTGTCGTGGAGGAGACCGGCTTCGGCGTGACCACCTTCAAGGCCGGTGACGAGGTCTACGGGATGCCGTGGTTCCCCCGCGCGGCCGGTGGTTACGCCGAGTACGTCACCGCCCCCGCCCGCCAGTTCGCCCACAAGCCGACGAGCATCAGCCACGAGCAGGCCGCCGCCGTACCGCTGGCAGCTCTCACCGCCTGGCAGGCCCTGGTGGACACCGCCGACGTACGCCCCGGCCGGCGGGTGCTGATCCACGCCGCCGCCGGAGGTGTCGGACACTTCGCCGTCCAGTTCGCCAAGCACCTGGGAGCCCACGTCACCGGCACCGCAAGCCGCCCCCGCCACGACTGGCTCACCGCACTCGGCGCCGATGAACTCATCGACTACACCGCCGTCCGCTTCGAGGACGCCGTCAAGGACATCGACGTGGTCATCGACCTTGTCGGCGACGCGCACGACAACACCGGCATCCGCTCGCTCGACGTGCTGCGCCCCGGCGGACTGATCGTCGCGATACCCGCCGGGGTCTCGCCCGAGCTCCTGCAGGCGGCCCGGTCGCGGGGGCTGCGCACCAGCGCCTTTCTGGTCGAGCCCGACGGCCCGGCCCTGACCCGCATCGCCGGACTCATCGACGCGGGCGAGGTGAGCGTGGAGGTCGAGGAGGTCTTCCCGCTGGAGCGGGCCGCCCAGGCGCACACCCGCGGCGAGAGCGACCGCACCCGCGGCAAGCTCGTTCTGCGCGTCACGCCCTGACGCCCATTCAGTCGCCGCCCGCGCGAGCACGACCATGCCGTGGCGAGAAGAGGCGAGAAGAGGTGACTCTCAGAGCAGGCTTCGCCCTCCCCTTGCGCCTCCTCACCTCGGAGTGGGTCACCTCTCGTCGGCGGACACCACCGTGTGCCAGCCGTGTTCGAGGAGGTCGAAGGCGCGCTCGACGGCCTGGCGGGGATCTGCCTGCCCCCTTGCCAGGCCGACCGCTTCCAGGGCGAAACGGGCGAGGGCCTCGCAGGCGGCATCGCCCTCGGGAGCGCCCGTGTCCTCGGCGATGGCCTGTGCCAGGGCTGCCTGGTGACGCATCCACATGCGGTGGGCGTACTCCCGCAGTGCCGGAGTGCCGTCCACGAGCTCGGCGAACCGTGCGAACCCGGGGTCGGTGGCGACGTCGATCTTCACGCGCAGGACATGTTCGCGCAGAGCGGCCGGGATCGACTGGCCGGCCGGGCGCTCGCGCACCGCGGCGACCAGGGCGGCCTCCTGGTCCGCGTCCTCGTCGAAGACCAGTGCCTCCTTGCCGGAGAAGTGCTTGAACAACGTCGTGGTGGACACATCCGCGGCATCCGCGACGTCCTTGATGCCGACCTGGTCGTAGCCCCGTTCGAGAAACAGCTCCAGGGCCGCGTCGGCCAGTGCCCGGCGGGTGGCCGCCTTCTTGCGCTCGCGGCGCCCCATCGTCTCGCTCATGAAGCCCACCCTACTCCTTGATTGACCAAATCAAAAAGTTAACTCATTGCACTTATTTGGTGAGTGTGCTTTTCTGGAGGCATCGAGCCGGCGGCAGCATCGCACGGGGACGGAACGGCCGTGTCCGCATTCGAGATTCGAGCCACCCACCGGCCCCGCTTCCGCCTCTCCCGGAACCAGAAAGGTAATCAGCCCATGAGCACCTCCCCCGCACCCCGTATCGCCATCATCGGCGCAGGCCCCGGCGGCCTGACCTGCGCTCGCGTCCTGCAGCGCCACGGCATCGGCGTCACCGTCTACGACCGCGACGCCTCCGTCGACGCCCGCAACCAGGGCGGCACCCTGGACCTGCACGCGGACTCGGGGCAGATCGCCCTGCAGGAGGCCGGACTTCTCGACGACTTCCACGCTCTGGCCCGGCCCGAAGGGCAGGCCAAGCGCATCCTCACCCGCCACGGCGAGGTCCTCGTCGACTACCGGCCCAGCACACATGAGGACGCCGCGCCCGAGATAGACCGCGGCCAGCTGCGCACTCTGCTGGCGAGCTCCCTCACCCCCGGCACCATTCAGTGGGGCCGCGCCCTCACCTCCGCCACCGCGAACGGGGACAGCACCCACCGCCTCACCTTCGACACCGGCTTCACCACCGACGTCGACCTCGTCATCGGCGCGGACGGCGCCTGGTCCCGCGTACGACCTCTGGTCAGTGACGCCACGCCCGTCTACACCGGAGTCACTTTCATCGAGGCCCACTTCGACAACGTCGACACCGACCATCCCGCCGTCGCTGAACTCGTCGGCGACGGACACGTCTTCGCCACCGGCGACCACAAGGGTCTGATCGCGCAGCGCAACAGCAACCAGCACGTGCGCGCCTACATCGCCATCACCGACGACGTGGACTGGTACCGCACCGCCGGCGTCGGCCTCGACGACACCGCGGCCGTACGCGCCACCCTGCTCCAGGCATTCACAGGATGGAACGAGCAACTCCTCACCCTGATCACCGACAACGACGGCCCGTACGTCAACCGGCCCCTGTTCGTCATTCCCGCCCCGCACACCTGGCCCCGCACCCCGGGCGTCACCCTGCTCGGGGACGCCGCCCACCTGATGTCCCCCTTCGGCGGCAACGGTGCCAACTTCGCCATGCTCGACGGCTGCGAACTCGCCCTCGCCATCGCCCGCCACGACACCCTCGACGAGGCCGTCACCGCCTACGAACAGACCATGCTGCCCCGTGCCGCCCAAGCCGGCGACGGTACAGCAGCCCTGGCACGCAACTTCGGACCGGGCGACCGCGACCGTGCCGACATCCCCGACTTCGCCGAGGCCGGAGAGCGGTACAAGCAGGGAGCCGCCGCGTACCGTAACCGGTGACCGCACCGCCCACCGGTACCGACCGGATCGTGAGCCAACGGCCCACGGTCAACGGCGGTGTCAGGCCCGCACTATGACGGTCAAAGGCCGCGAGACGCTCCACTCACCGGAGGCGTGGCCGATGAGGTAGCTGACCCGCGCCGTACAGGGCGGCAACCGCGGTATGGCGAAGAGCGTGCTCGTGCCGATTGCGGCGGCACTGATCATCCGGGTTTCGATCTGCGAGGTGCGCATGACGCCGGTGTCCCAGCGCAGTTGCACCTCATCTCCCTCGGTCATCCCCGCATACGGTTCGACTCGCACCACGAGCCGCGGCGAGCCGCCGTTCACCGTGACCGTACCGTTCGCCGCGCCGTCGACCGAGGGCACGGCCAACGGCTCCGCGGACGCCTCACCCATATCCCCATCCCCATACGGACCGGCACTCGGTCACCGGGCGGTGACAGCAACCGGATCCTCGCATCCATCGTCCCCGGCATCACCGATTCCATACATGGCGCATTCACCTCCCATGCATGCGGCGTTCGCAGTCGGGGGGCGTGTGGCCGCTCAGCACAAGCGCCGTACGTAGATGTCGGTGACACGCTCCGGGTGTCGGGGAACGAGGTTCGTCGCCTCCGATTCGAAGGCCACCAGGCATCCGCCCCGCGCGGGCGCGGGATCTTCTGCCGGGTGATCCGGATAGCCGCCGTCCACGGCGACGCTGATCCTGCGGGTCGCGGCACGCCCGTGCCGCCGCAAGTCGCGCAGGTAGAGCGCGTAGCCGCAGTGCGGCTCGGCGGTGGCGCACGATCCTGTGGCGTAGCCGACGTACCGGCCGTCGGGACTGATCCGCGGTGCCCGCGCGGCCTTGTCGAGCGGCCCGCCGTCGGGAGCCGTACTGGCGAGGACGGTGCGTCCGGTGCGCAGGTCGTGCACGAACACCTCCCACAGCGCGGTCGGGTTCCGCGCGGACTTCCCGTCGCGGTTGGTCACGTACGCGACGAAACGGCCGTCCGCGCTGAGGGAGGGCCGGCCGTACCAATGGCTGACCGGCCGCGGGTCACCGGGCGTGTGGTCGACGACGTCCAGCCGGCCGGTTCGGCGGTCCCGGACGTAGACGGCGTTCTTCTCGTTCACCCTGGCGTCGTCGTACGCGCTGAAGGCCACGTAACGCCCGTCCGCGCTGATCGAGGCGTCGTTCAGCAGGGGCAACTCCGGAGCGACGGCCTCACTGATCAGCTCGGTGGTACCGCGCTCGCGGTCGCGTAGGTAGAGGGCGCTCTTGACGAAGGGCGGCCTGTTGATCGCCACGTCACCGAAGAACGCGACGTAACGGCCGTCGGCGCTGAGGGCCCCGGGTCTGGCCTGCCGGAAGGGCACGCCGTCCGGGCCGATACCGATCGCCTCGGTGTGCCGGGTGCGCAGATCGCGCACGTACACGTAGGTGCCGCCGGGCGGCCGTCGGCCTGGGGCGAGGGTGGGGTCGCTCGACGTGAAGCCGACGAGGCGGCCGTTCCCGCTCAACGTCACGTTCCAGGTACCGTCTTGGGCTTGTCGGCCGTCATCGGCGACCCCGGCGCGGATCAGGGTGCCGGCACGCAGGTCCCGTACGAAGACGTCCCCGTTGCCGTTGGTGCCGCCGGGCACCAGGTTGGATGCTTCGGATTCGAAGGCCACATACCGGCCGTCACTGCTGACCATGGGCGCGATGGACCGTCTGTCGCCGCGGGTCCCGTCCGAGGCCACACTGACGATCTCCGTACGCGGCACGTGCGACCGCGCGGCGGAGGGCGATGCGAAGCTCAGGGCGGGCAAGGTCACGGTCGCGGCCAGCGTCATGCGTGTCATGACTGCCGTGACAGCGCGCAGGCGAATGGCCATGCTGTCTCCGTCGATGCCGTCGGGGAACCCCGCACCTACGGCGCGGGGCCGAGCCGTATCCCTGGAAACAACCGTATGTGCGGCGGGCTTGCAAGAGTGCTCCGGCAAGTCGCTGGGGGGACTCCGGAAACAGCGGCGAGGAGAAGGGCCCCTGCCCCCACTGGCTGGATCGTGGCGCGAGGTCCCGGAGACCGGCGGGCTGCAACTCCACGACGCGTACCCGCTCTTCCGGGATCGGCTCCGCTTGGCGGGCCAGCTGCGACAGCTCGGCCGGATCCTGCGTGACGACACCGCTCTCACGTCCGAGGGGACCTTGCCCCACCTCCGGAGCAACTGTCCTTGCCTGAATCGACCTGCACCCGGCCCGGCTGATGGCCGGCCCACCCAGCAGCGCGGGTTCTAGAAGAAGTTGAACCGTACGGCGTTGGGGCGGACAGAACCCCAGGACATTCCGGTGTTGGGTGGGAGCCTGTCCAGGGCGGCGCCGCTGCAGTTCGTGTTCTCGTAGACGCTCGCCGTGACGTCCGTCTCGTTGTCCGCACCGGTCGCGGGGAGACCGAAGCTGATGCACTCGCCGTTCGGCGGGTCGACCAAGGTGTGGTCCACTCCGTCGATGTCGGTGTAAGTGAAGTTGCCAGTGGCGGTGTGGGCCTCGGTGGAGACGCCGGTCGCCAGCGCGAACGCGACGCAGGCGGCCAGAGCGAGTCGGCCTGCGTTTCCAAGGACGGTCATGGGACGCCTCACCATCATTCGAGTAGGGCCGTGACCGCCAGGATCAGCCTTTCCCAAGATTTGACGAGTTTCTTGCCCTTTTCACTCGATAGGCTCACTTACCGAAGGGCCGTCCCGTAACTGCTGGTTGCGGTGACATATGGGTGAGGGTTGGGGCGCCAGAGAAAGTCGAGTCGGGCAGTGAAGCCCCGCTCCACGCCGACAGGACATAGATCGATTGAGCTTGCGATTCCATGGGTGTACGCATTCGAAATCCCCCGCCTCCATCACCCTCGGAAAGTTCACCGAAGACCCAAGACACAGCATGCACGCCACCGCAAACCCCCAGGTGAACAAGCGCAACCGTGATTTCAACAGGCGCAGTTGTTTTGCCGGGTTGCGTTCCGCTTCCCAGCACGCCGTAGCCAAGCCTTACCTCATCGGGTTTTCATGCTTATCGGCCGGGACGCCCATGGCGAAAGGAAGCCCATGACGACACCAGCAGAACAACAACAGGCCGAACAACAAGCACAGTTGAGCCTCAGCACAGCGGCCGCCCGCAATCTGGCGACAACCACCAAGTCCATACCGCAGATGCAAGGCATCAGCTCACGCTGGGTGATCCGCATGCTGCCCTGGAACGAAGTCACCGCCGGTACATACCGGGTCAACCGACGGCTGACCTACGCCGTGGGGCGAGGGCGGGTGAGTTTCATCAAGACCGGCGCGGAAGTCCGCGTCGTGGCGTCCACGCTCACCGAGGTTCCTCCACTGCGCGGCTTCCAGGAGGAGAGCCTCCTGACGGAACTCGCCTCGCGTTTCACCCAGCGGGACTTCGAACAGGGCGATGTGCTCGCCGAGACCGGGCAGCCGATCGAAGAGGTCTTCCTCGTCGCCCACGGCAAACTCAGCAAGGTCGGCACCGGAAAGTACGGCCAACCCACGGTGCTCGGCATCGTCGCCGACGGCGACCACCTCGGCGAAGAGGCCCTCCGGCAGGACGAGCCGGTCTGGGAACACACGATCAAGGCCACCACCAACGGCACTGTCCTCGCGCTGCCCTGGGTGGCCTTCCAACAACTTCTCCGCCGCTCCGAGGCACTGCGCGGCCAGATCGACAGCTACCTCACCACCCACCAGCAGTCGGTCAACAAGAAGGGTGAGGCCGACGTCGAACTGGCCTCCGGCCACGTGGGCGAGCCCGAGCTCCCCGGCACCTTCGTCAACTACGACCTCACGCCCCGCGAGTTCGAGCTGAGCGTCGCGCAGACCGTACTACGCGTACACAGCAGGGTCGCCGACCTCTACAACGACCCGATGAACCAGGTCGAACAGCAACTACGGCTCACCGTCGAGGCGCTCCGTGAGCGCCAGGAGCACGAGCTCGTCAACAACCGCGAGTTCGGACTGCTCCACAACGCCGACTACAGCCAGCGCATCTCCACCCGCTCCGGCCCGCCCACACCCGACGACCTCGACGAACTGCTGTGCATGCGCCGCAGCACCCGGATGATGTTCGCCCACCCGCGCGCCATCGCCGCCTTCGGCCGCGAGTGCAACAAGCGCGGGATCTACCCCGACAGCGTCCACGTCAACGGACACCTGCTGCCCGCCTGGCGGGGCGTGCCGATCTTCCCCTGCGGCAAGATCCCCATCAACGGCGGAGGCCACAACATCTCCTCCATCCTCGCCCTGCGCACCGGCGAGGAGGACCAGGGCGTCATCGGCCTCCGCAAGACCGGGCTCCCCGACGAGTACGAACCCGGTCTCAACGTACGGTTCATGGGCATCAACGACCAGGCCGTCATCTCCTACCTCGTCAGCACCTACTACTCGGCAGCCGTCCTGGTCCCCGATGCCATCGGTCTGCTCGAGAACGTCGAGGTCTCCCGTCACCGCGACTGAAGCGTCCGGCGCCTCGCCGTTCCGGCGAGCGGGAACGTAAGGAGACCCGGTTGTCACTGCTGTCCCGCGCCTTCTCCACCGCGGCCACCCACGAGCTTGCCGGCCTGGTGACCGCGCTGCTGGCCCACCATGGGAACGTCACCCCCACCCTGCCGCCCCCATCACCCCGCCGAGTACCGGTCGGCTTCCCCACCGGTCCCACCGGGCTGGGGACGTCCGCCGCCCGGATAGCACCGGCGGCCGGGCCGCCCCGGACGGAGCCCGTACGTCCGGCGGCGAGCGGGTCGGTACCCCCGCTGTACTGCCCACCCGCCATCCGCGACGACCCCGCCCTCGCGAAGGAGGTGAACGACCGCCTGGTCTCCTGGGCCGCCGGTGTGGGCATCTATCCGGACCGGTCGGAGGAGTTGCGAGCCACCGACTTCGGGCGTCTGCTGATGCTCACCCACCCCGACACCGACGATCCCGACCGGCTGCTGGCCGCCGCCAAGTGCGGGCTCGCGGAATGGGCGGCCGACGACCACTACTGCGACGACGAATCCGCCGGAGCCGATCCGCGGGTGCTCGGCCCCCGGCTGTGTGTCGCCAACGCCGCCATGGACCCCGCCCACCTCCCGCTCCGCTACGCCCCGGAACTGGAACGCGCCATGCGCGGCGATCCCGTCCTGACCGCCCTGCGCTCGGCCCTCGACCACATCGCCCACTATGCCGCCCCCGCCCAGCTCGGACGGCTCGCCCACGAGATAGCCGGCCTCTTCGCCGGCTTCAACGCCGAGGCCGGCTGGCGCACCGTCGAACGTGTGCCCCCGGTCTGGGAGTACCTCGTCAACCGCCAGTGCAACAGCTTTCTGCCGATGGTCGCCCTCGTCGACGCCGTCGGCGGCTACGAGGTCCCCGCCGCCGAGTACTACGCCCCCCGGGTGCGCCGCGCCTTCAGCATGGCCTGCACCGCCGCCACACTCGTCAACGACCTCTACTCGATGGCACGCGAGAGCGACGGCCCCGGCCTGGAGTTCAACCTCCCGACGGTGATCGCCGCCGAGGAGAAGTGCGCGCTCGAAGAGGCCGTGCACCGCAGCGTCCTCGTCCATGACGAGCTCGTCCACACCTTCGAGGCCGAGGCTGCCGTCCTCGCCGCCGACGGCTCGCCCGCGCTGCGCCGCTTCCTGGCCGGCACCTGGGCCTGGCTCGGCGGCAACCGCGAATGGCACAGCACCACCCCGCGCTACAACGCGGCATGATCGCCGCGCAGAACAGAGGAGTTCCTCATGACCTCGATGGTCGAACACACCGCCAAGGTCCTCCGCACCTCCTACCAGAAGTCGGTCGCGGCGTACTGGGACAGTGAGCAGGCCCCCGTCAACCTCCGTCTCGGCGAGGTCGACGGCCTCTACCACCACCACTACGGCCTCGGGGACTACGACCCGTCCGTGCTCGAAGGCCCCGAGAGCACCCGGGACCGGCGCGTCATCGAGGAACTCCACCGGCTGGAGACCGCCCAGGCCGAGGTCCTGCTCGACCACCTCGGCGGCATCACGGCCCAGGACCGGCTCCTCGACGCCGGGTCCGGCCGCGGCGGCACCAGCTTCATGGCACACCAGCGCTTCGGCTGCACGGTGGACGGCGTGACGATCTCCGAGCACCAGGTCGGCTTCGCCAACTCCCAGGCCGAGGAACGGGGAGTGGCCGACCGGGTCCGCTTCCACTTCCGCAATATGCTCGACACCGGCCTCGGCACCGGCTCCCGCCGTGCCATCTGGACCAACGAGACCACGATGTACGTCGATCTCACCGAGCTCTTCGGCGAGTTCTCCCGCCTGCTGGAGTACGGCGGCCGGTACGTCTGCATCACCGGCTGCTACAACGACGTCACCGGCGGCCGCTCCAAGGCCGTCAGCCGCATCGACGAGCACTACACCTGCAACGTCCACCCCCGCAGCACCTACTTCAAGGCCCTCGCCGCCAACGGCCTCGTCCCCATCGACGTCGTCGATCTGACCGCCCAGACCATTCCGTACTGGGAGCTACGGGCGCAGTCCTCGGTGGCGACCGGAATCGAGGATCCCTTCCTGACGGCGTACAAGGAGGGCAGCTTCCATTACCTCCTGATCGCGGCGGACCGCACCTGACCTCCTTCCCACGAGGCCTCGCTACCGGACTTCCGGCGAATTCGAGGGGTCGCCGCAACACTGTTGGTCAGCCGGCCAGGTCCGGTAGCCCGGCGAAGCGCTCGGCTGGGGTTTCCCAGCCGAGCGTTTTGCGTGGAAGGCTGTTAAGTCCGACGGCGACGGCATCAGCGCATGCCCTGGGCTGCCTTCTTCCGCACCTGCGGCAGAAGGTCGTGCATCTTCTGGCCGGGGCATGCTGTCACATTGACGTCCTGGTGGCCGGTGATGACGTCCACGTTGAGCACCGTGCCCGGCGGGTGGGGGTTGGTTCCGCCGCCGCCCGCGGAGGTGAGGTCCACCTTGCCCTTCGGGTCGAGGCCGTACTGGCCGAGCTTCCAGGCGAGGAGGTCGACCAGGCTGTCGCGCATCTTCTTGGTCGGCTTCGGATTGGGTCCGGTGTCCTCGCCGCCCTCGCTGTTGTGAGGTTCGAAGTTACCGAGGGCGGCCACTCCGAAGGTATTGGTGTTGAAACCCTGGGCATGGCCACCGAGGATGCCGGGGATATCGGTGTCGGGCCGCATCGCGACGGAGCCCTTACGGCCTTCCCAGATGTCGCCGAACCGGTCGACGATGAAGTGGTAGGGGAAGTCGCCGTACCCCAGTTGCGTGATGTGGTGGACGTAGATCCCGTTGATGATCCTCGGGACGTCCTCACGCGAGTAGCTGTTGTTCCCGGTCACCGTGTGGTGGACCATTGCCGCCTTGATCGAGCTCTGGGTCTTGTAACCCGGGTCGGCCAGATCCTCGTCCGCTCCCCAGTCGGCACGCGACTTGACGTCCGGCTCCTGCGCCTGGGCGGCCCGCGGCTGGCGCTTCATGGCCGACGCGGACTCCCCGGGCTCCACCATGGCGAGCCGGAGGTCCTGCGGCAGGCCGCCGCGCGGTGTGGTGACCTTGAACTCGACGCCGTCGGCGTCGCCGGAGAAGTAGGCCGGAGCCCCGGCTCGCTTCGCCTCGCTGTTCACCGCCTCGTCCAGCTCCAGCGGTATCTGCCGCCATTCGCTCCACTCGCCATCCTTGTGGAACCGCGCGGTGGCCGAGGTTCCCGGCGTCACGGGTGAGTCCTTCTTCCAGCTCAGCCCGACCGTGGAGAAGCTCTTGCCCGTCAGCCGGCCCGTCGAGACGGTCCGCTCGCCAGCTCCCTTCCCCTGGGACACGACCTTGTCGGCCGGCTTCCCCGAGCTGTCTGTCAGTGCGACCTGCTCGACATCCGCTGCACTCCGGCCGCGGGAATCCGTGGAGGCTGAACTCGTTGGAGCGGTTGCCGTGACGACGACGGCCAGGGACACGATGCCCAGTGCCGCCGTCGATATCCTGGTGCGGGTCTTCACGCTCTTGCTCTCTCTGCCGTCGGACGATTCCGTTCCGTGGCAATGCCCGCAGGACACGCCGCGGATTTACCTTTACTTTAGGCGAGTTGGTGCCCTCGATCCGCGACGGAGGTATACAGGCTGTCACCCTTTTGTGATTGCGTGGCCGTTCGCAGAAGAATGCTCCACGATGGCGCTGTTCACGGTCCGAACGATTTCGAGCCCGGCTCCGGAATGCCGCGAGTCCGGAAAACTTCCCGACGGTCTCGCCGTCAACTTTCGCCTATGAGGGTCATCATCCGTTCCGCCGGGAGGGGGACGCGGTGAACCTAGTGTCATGCGCACCCGAACAGATTGGAGGAGCACTATGAACAGCAAGAAGGTCATCGGTGCCCTTATGGTCGCCTTCCCTCTCGCGCTCCTTGCAGCAGCCCCCAGTCACGCAGCGGAACGGAACAGTGCCGACAGCAACAACAACGGCACCACTGGCCACGTGATTTGCCACAACGGTCAGTGCTGGGATCTCGGTGACATCGGCAGCGAATGCTGCCCCTTCAGCGACCGCACCATCAAGGACGGAGTGGTCCCGGTCGACTGGACCCGCCGGTGAAGTCGTTGTTCCGCCGACCCCCGCGCAAGCGGGGGTCGGCCCCCGCACCCGCCACCGACGCCGACGCGTCGTCCACCCGGGGTCTCGGCCAGGTCCCCG